>JAUWAD010000012.1 GCA_030602225.1 Bacillota bacterium
CTTGTTTTGTCAGTATTTCTTGGTATAATAACCTCATTTATAGTAATTTCATATTTTTAAAAGTAGAGCACTCATATATTCAAAAAATATGGGTGTTTCTTTTTTGAAAATGTTTTCTTATGATAGCTTGAATTGTGCAAATATTTTCATTATTAATTTTTATCATACTGATATTATTAAGTTAATAATATTAAGGGAGGAATACTGATGGATTATATGCAAATAGCTAATAGTGTACCAATGTGGATAGCAGCTGGAGCTGCAATTTCACTGGTAGTTGTCCAAGCACTACTATTCTTACTTAAATCACATAAAACTGGAAAAGAAATAGGACTTACTGAAATACAAATGAAGGATGCAATGAAAAGTAGTTTTATAACTTCCATAGGACCTTCAATAGTCATCCTGTCAGGTCTTTTATCACTACTTGTAACAGTTGGGGGCCCAATGGCGTGGATGAGATTATCACTAATCGGATCTGTTATGTTTGAACTTATGGCAGCAGGTTTTGGAACAGAAGCAGCTGGAGTAAGAATGGGAATAGACACAATGACTGATGTAGCCTTTGCCAATGCGGTATGGACTATGATTCTTGGATCCATAGGTTGGGTTTTATTTGCAACTTTGACTGCGGATAAGATGGGTAAGGTTCAGGAAAAAGCATCTAAAGGTGATAAGGGAACATTGACCATAATCTCAACATCAGCAATGCTTGGAGCTTTTGGAGCATTAGTATCACCACATGTAATGGCTATGAACAACAATTCAATTGCTGCATTGGCAGGAGGAGGGATTATGCTTATAATAAATCCCCTTGCTAAGAAAAGGGATATAAAATGGCTAAAAGAATGGAGTTTGGCAATAGCTTTATTTGGTGGAATGTTAGTGGCAGCATTGGTATAAATGAGGAGGGATAAAAATGGATAAGAAGCAAATATATGAAGGTGTTTATTTACCAGAAATTATAAAGTGGGGACGAATTACTAATGTGATCGGTGTATTACTTTCTTTTGGACCAGCTTTGGTTTTAGCTGTTTACTTTAAAATAATTCCTCCAATGAGTGCAGTTATAACAGGTTTTATATCAATTGCAGGAGCAGTTGGAGTTTTATGGTTCATTGAACCTATATCATACTTTCCAATAGTGGGAGTTGCAGGGACATATATGGCATTTTTAACAGGAAATATTTCCAATCTAAGGATACCAAGTGCGGCAATAGCACAAAGTGTAGCCAAGGTGGAACCAGGTACTGAAGAAGGAAGTATAATAGCGGTTATGGGGATGGCTATATCAGTCCTTGTAAATATCGTGGTCCTTGTTTTTGGAGTTATTGCAGGAACTACATTACTGGCAGCACTTCCTCCAAATGTTGTTAAAGCTTTAAACTATCTACTACCAGCATTGTTTGGAGCATTATTTGTCCAGTTCACATTAATCAAGCCAAAACTAGCACCAATTGCCATAGGTATAGCCCTAATAGCAACGTTCTTTGTTAGACAAGGAATTATTCCATCATACGTAACCACATTGGCATCCGTTTTTGGAACAATGTTTATAGGAATAGCACTATATAAGAGGAAGTTAATTTAGGAAGGAGTAACTATGAATAAGAATAATGTTTTGGATTATTTAAATAGTATTGAAGAAGTGGTTAATGATATAAACTTAAAGATTTGGTCAAATCCCGAAGTCTCAGGAAATGAGGAGTATTCTGCTAATCTTTATAGAAGCGCTTTAGAAGAAAATGGATTTAAGATAGTGAACACTCCTAATATGGAGCATGCCTTCTATGGAGAATTTGGAAGTGGTTACCCAGTAATTGCTGTATTAGGAGAATTCGATGCACTTCCAGGCTTGTCTCAAAATGTTGATGTTAAGTTTAACCCAACAACAAAGAATGGTCCTGGTCATGCTTGTGGACACAATCTTCTAGGTGCAGCACCCTTTGGAGCAGCCTTAGCAATTAAGAAGTACTTAGAGGAATCAAAACTAAGTGGGACTATTAGATACTATGGCTGTCCAGAAGAAGAAACCTTAGTAGGCAAGGTTAAAATGATAAAGGCAGGTGCTTTCCAAGGATGTGATCTAGCACTTAGCTGGCATCCTATGACGGTTAATTCACCAATAAACAAGGCCTTCCTGTCATTGAACTCTTTGAAATTTAGATTCAAGGGAATTTCAGCCCATGCGGCACAATCTCCTGAATCTGGAAGATCAGCCCTTGATGCAGTTGAGCTGATGAATGTTGGTGCAAACTACTTGCGTGAACATATTATAGACAAGGCACGAATTCACTATACCATCACCAATGCAGGTGGAGCGCCAAACATCATACCCAGTGATGCTGAATCATGGTATTATATAAGAGCTCCCCATAGAAGTGATGTGGAAGAAATTACAGAAAGACTAATTAATATTGCAAAAGGTGCAGCTCTTATGACAGATACACAAATGGAAATGGAAGTCTTAGGAGGTTGCTATGAGTATTTACCTAATGATGTATTGTTTAAGTTAACTGAAGATAATATGAGTCAAGTTCAATTGCCGGAGTTTTCAGTTGAGGAGAAGGAGTATGCATTATCTCTTCAGCAGACCATAGACAAGAAATTAGTTAATCTGGAAAGAAGAAAGTATTTATCCGGTGAAAAGGAAGATACAGTAATTTTTGAAGGGGTACTATCAAAGGAAGAGGCATTTAATGTTGATGTAAGTGGTTCTTCTGATAGTGGAGATGTTTCTTGGATAATGCCAATGAATCTATTTTTAACAGCCTCATGGCCATTGGGGGTTGCGAATCATAGCTGGCAGGCCACCTCTTCTGCAGGATCAACAGTAGGGACAAAGAGTATGATGTATGCAGCTAGAATATTTACAGGGATGATGTATGATATACTAAACAATCACTCCCTGGTGGAAGAAGCAAAGAGTGAGTTTAGGGTAAGAACTGAAAAAAACAAATATGTAAGTCCATTAAAATAATATTACACTAAAGGAGCAGAAAATTATTTCTGCTCCTTTAGTTATGATATAATTAAACTGGGAGTAAAATCTTAGGTTAGGTGATGGTATGGGATTAACAGTTAGAGAAATGCTAAATTACAATACATTCAGTGAATTCAAGGTATTAGCTGGCCTGGGTGGATTAGATAATCAGATACAAGGGGTGGCTGTATTAGATGCCCCTGATGGTTACAAGTGGACCAGGGGAAAGGAATTGGTTATTGGCTCAGGATACCTTCTTGCGACCCAACCAGGGCTTTTTTGGGAAATCATTAAATCTGATAGGTTTAAGTTAATGTCAGGTATGGGTATTAAGGAGAGATTCCTAAAGGAGATACCAGAAGATATATTAAGGGAGTTTGATAATAACAATATCCCTCTTATTCTGATTCCTCCTAATATCGCATGGATGGATATGATGAATCAGTTAAATGTGATAGTAATGAATAAGAGTATCAGACAATTCAATATAGGGAGAATCAATCCTGTAAGTTATAGTGACTTGACCTATCAAGTAAGAAAAATAGAACGAATACTCTCCCAGATAGAAAAGGAAATGGGTTTTCCTGGGATGCTTTATGATTTAAATAAGAATAAGGCATATTATAGTTCCAATAAATTCTTGAAACTAGCTGACAAACTCCAAACAACTGATTTCTGGGATCCATCAATTACCGTTACAAAGGAAGTGCTTTGTGATAACTTAAATATGATCAGATACAGATACAAGGATGAACGATATGAACTTCCCTATAGCTGGATTACAATTCCTATAACTGTTATGGGTAAAATAAAGTCATACTTTGTACTGGTTGAAGCCACGGGTTTAATAGATTACTTTGATCAGTTTGCCATAAGAATTGGATTTTTATTACTACAATCCCTTTATGAACAGTTGCTATTTTTAGAGAGCATAGGAGATTTCGGATTTGATAAATTCGTTAATGATATAATATATGGAAATTTGGAGAATCATGATAAGATTAGCTCCAGAGCAGTGGATATAAACATTGACATGACAAAAAGCTTTTATTATATATCCATGAATCAAATAAACAAATCCATAAGTTCAGCACTATTTAAGGATGATATTAATAGAACAATAAATAGTGTCTTTTCCTTTGAAGGTATAAGGACTAGTTTTGTTAATGAGAATAGTGTTTTGATAATGATACCAAAGGAAGAATCTGACTTGGATGGATATCAAATATCTAATATACAGGAGAATTCAATCAAGATCAGACAAAAAATTGAAAAGAATATACCAAATTCAAAATTTGTCTTTGGCATTTTTGATAAAGAGACTTCAGTTTATGACCTTAGGAAGTCCTATGAAAAAGCAAACCAGGCTGTTATGATAGGAAGTAGAATTTTTCCTGAAGAAGGTTTTATTAAGTACTCACAGTTAGGTGTATTTGCCTGGATACATATTGATGATCAGGAACTAAGACAAATGATGGTGGACTTAGAGAAACTATTTAGTATGTCAGAGGCTGATGAACTTATAAATACTCTAAAAGTCTATTTAAACTGCAAGATGAACTACAGCACTACGGCTAAAAAACTATACGTTCACATAAATACGGTTAGAAAAAGAATTGAGCAGATAAATGATATATTGGGCTTAGACTTAGATGACCCAATTAATAGGATTAAGGTGGAATTACTATTATTAATAGCTAAATAGATGTTATGGCAGGGCATTGGCTCTGCTTTTTTTAAGATTATTTTTGACATATGTTAGAAAAAAAGTTTCTTATAACAATTAAAAGGGTATTGAAATTATTAATAATGAATGTTATCATATTATTATAATTGTAATCATTACAATAAAAGAATAATTACAAATAATGAGGGGGTGTCATCTTGGCAGAGGTAAAACCTGGTTGTGATAGACCAGCAATTAAAAGAAACAAGCCAGTTGTTGAAGCAGCATCTGAAATTCTAGAAGTTAAAAAGGAGGAACACACTATGGTTAAAGTAGGAAAACCAGCACCAACTTTTGAAGCGCCAGCATTTCATAAGGGCCAATTTGTAAATGTAAATCTTGAGGATTATAAAGGTAAGTGGGTATTATTATGCTTCTACCCTGGAGACTTTACTTTTGTCTGAGCTACTGAAGTTTCAGCAGTTGCTGAAAAGTATGAAGAATTGCAAGAACTTGGAGTAGAAGTTTTATCAATGAGTGTAGATAGCCACTTTGTACACAAAATGTGGAATGATCATGAGTTGTCAAAGATGATAGGAAAAGATATCCCATTCCCAATGTTGTCAGATCAAGATGGATACATCGGAAAAATGTATGGTATATATGATGAAGACAGTGGTGTTGAGACTAGGGGTAGATTTATAATAGATCCAGATGGAATAATTCAAGGATTTGAAGTACTTACTCCTCCTGTTGGAAGAAATGTATCTGAGAGTATTAGACAGGTTAAAGCTTTTCAATTAGTAAGGGAGTCCAAGGGAACCAAGGCGACTCCTTCAGGATGGAAACCCGGCAAGAAAGTTTTAGAGCCAAGCCCAGATTTAGTAGGTAGGGTTTGGGAAGTATGGAGTGTTAAAGAGGCTTTTGACCAAGAGTAAACCACAGACCCACCTTGTTTAAGGTGGGTTTTGCATTAACGAATAGATTAATATCTATTGACCTCTTTGGGAATATGAGATATCATTATCTTATTAAATATGTGAGGTAAAAAGATGAAAAACTATGACCATATACTAAAAAAATTAAAAGAAAAAGGAATAAGGCCTTCTTATATAAGGGTTAGAATTTATTCTTATCTTGAGGAGTCAAGGATTCATCCAACTGTTGATGAGATTTATGAGTTTTTAAGCAAGGAAATCTTAACCTTATCAAAAACCACGGTTTACAATACCCTTAAGTTGTTCACCGAGAAAGGACTAGCTCAGCAACTTAATATCGAGGGCAATGAACTTAGATATGAAGCTATTAGAGGTTTTCACGGGCACTTTAAGTGCGAAAAGTGCAACTCCATATACGATATGAAGATTTCTCAACTGGAGTTTGAGGATGATATCTCAGAGTTTGTAATAAATGAGGAGCAGGTTTTAGTAACTGGAGTTTGTCCAAAATGCAATTAAAAAATACCTTCCTAGAATTTTCTAGGAAGGTTTATTTATATCATCATCATGTTTTTTAAACTTTAATTTAGGAGATACAATCTTTTTGATTCCTTTAAATCCAAAGAATGCAACCACTAGAAGAACGATAATACCTGGTAGGTTGTATATCATGAATATAACAAAGTTCTCTACACTTCTTCTAAACTGATATAAAGAGTTGTTAAATGCGTTCTTTATTCTAGTAAAGAAAGTGGTTTCAACTGTTTCAGTACTTGTTACCTTAGCTACTTCATTGATTGTAATATTAAATGTTGAGTAGTCTATCCTATCATCAAGATTAATCAGAGTTGCTTTTAGGTTTTCCTTCTCGTAAATTACTTGACTAAGCTGGTTTTCCAATGCAATTATATCCTCAATTTTTTCTGCTCTTTCCAGTAAGGATAATAATCTCTCTTCTTTGATTTCAAGAACTCCAAGTCTTGATTCGGTGTCGGTATAGTATCTTGTTACATCCTCTTTTGATGAACTTTCACTTATTATATTTCCAATTTGTGGTATAAAAGCCTTAAACTGATTTACCTTATCCCTTGGTATTCTTATGGAGAAATTACCTGTCCTATACATTTGAGAACCGTAATAATTACCAAAGTATATATTTGAACTGGATATATATCCTTGATTTTCTTCAATAAGTTTATAAAGCTCTTCCAAAGATTTATCAAATTCTGTGGACTCAAATCCAATGCTTATGGTTGTTATGATCTTGTCTGGTTCAATAGATCCTCCACTTCCTGATCCAAATTCAGGAGCCTTAACATAATCTTCCTCAGCGGGTCTTTCTGCTGGTTCGCTGGGTACGGAAGGAGTTGGCATAGGCATTCCTTGATTTGGAGATGAAGGTTCTTCACTGACCATATCCTTTGATTGGCTACTGCATCCTGCTACAAAAGTTAATATAAGAACTAATGTTAAAATCAAACCTAGATAACGCATCTTCCTGGACATAATCTCATCTCCTTTGAAATCATTATACAATAGTGCATTAAACAATGTATCACAAATTGGTTACAATAATTTTACAAAATCCCTACAAGTTTCCACCAGGGAAGATAGATTAATAATGGTGATAAAACTGTAATTATAGTCATTACTAATCCAAATTTAAAAACTATCCTATCATCGAAGAACTTACTTCCTTCACCTACCACCAGTCCAACACTATGAAATGGCAACAAGTAATGAGAAAAGATTGAAATATAAACCAAAAACATCATAATCTCCAATGGTATAATCCCTTTTGTAAGTATGAAAAGTCCTGGTATAACCACTGATGTTGTGGTCACAAGGCTACCAAGAACCATGTGGATGAGCATGGTTGATAGAACTATGGCAAGGATTAGGGATAAACCCATCTCATTCGGAAAGACTGGTTCAAGCTTCCCAAATAAGACCCCAGCAGTTCCACTACCAGACATTGTGGCGCCAATTGAAAATGTTGCGGTTAGAAATATAAGAAGTCTCCATTCTATATACTTAATGTCTTTAAATGAGATAAGACCTTTAAATAACATTAACAAAGTACCAAGGAGAATAATATAAACACCTCCAATTGGATGAAGTCCTTCTGTTGCCCATAGGATAAGTGTTACTACAAGAATACCTAAATTAATCTTATCATCCATAGTCATTGATATATCTGGCTTTCCCTCTTTAACGGGGTTGTAGCCTCTTAACTCATTCTTGAATCTTAGTAAAAATGCTGAAACTGTAACAGTGAGGAAAACCAAGGTTGGAACTGTCATATACTTCATCCATTCCAACTCAGTAATTCCTGATTCGGCTATGTTTACCAAGGCTCTGTTAAATATTATATCCCCTTTAAGAACTGTTCCATTAACGATAAAAATAATCATAAATACAGAGAATGATAGTATTTTTCTTAAATCTTCTTTTATGTCCATGGATAGGAAATACTCCCTGAATATCATTGAGATAATGATAAGTCTTGAAAAAGGTTGAGGAATTGCAGCTATCATTATTAGTGCCAGTACTATTGTTGTAAGCATTAACTTAAGAGGCGTTGTGGCAAAAAAACCTATATAGGGTTTGAATAGCTTATTTGCCAGCTTACTATTAACAATCCCCTGGGAAAACAGAAAGGATAGTATGATCAACCAAAAATCATTGGATAATGGAAAGAACAAAACCCTCTCATAAGGTGTATTACCAAATGTGAGAAATATGGCAAGTAGAAATATGGACACTAAAGTCTTATCAAATGCCTTATTAACCCATAGGGAAAGGGTCAGAATAAGGGATGATAATATAATCGACTGGGATAATGTCAATCCAAAGGGTTGAATAATTAGTACCAATATAGGCACTATGAAGCTTAGTATTAAGTTTCTAGTTCTTTTTTTCATGTTATCACCTAGTATATTATCGTAGTATAATTTGCATTGCTTTCAATACTTTCCATGTGGCCATCAGAATTGAATCTGAAATGTTCAAATGTCCATTTGAAGTTAAAACCCCGTGAATCTTTAGCAGTGGAGTATATTATTATTTCATCACCATTTGAAAATTCCAAAGGATGGTCGTGGAATATAAAAGTGTAAGTATCATCAATACTGGAACCAATTCTTTCCATATAATAGGAGTCTTTTAAATTACCATTTACTTTAATATTCAATTTAACATCACTTATACTGCTTTGTATCCCATTTGTAGTATCAGGCATATAATTTATTGTATACTGTCTATTTGTTGTTACCTTGCCCTGTCTCCAGGTTACTGACCCTTGACTAAAACCATGAAATGAGTAACCAAATCTGTCTGATGGAGATAGGGTTTCAGATACTTTATGGATGTTAATGGCATTGTTGTAGGAGGATACTATATGTACCTTGTAGTCCTTACTTATGGGGATTGAGATTGAGCCTATATATCTAATATCTCCAACTTTTTCTAATATCACCATTATTGGGTACTGATCATTTTCACCCCACAGCTCAACTCTGAATAGTTCTCCATCTCTTATTTCATTTGGGATTAACTGAAATTCTACAGCAATATTTCCATTGCTGGCATCTTTAAAATTGTAACGAAAATCCGATACAAAACTATTAGCCTTTCTTAGTTCCTCCATTATTTCACTTCTTAAAATTTGGTATTCTTGACCTTGAGAATCCTTCAAATTCATTAATTGTAAGTTTAAGGTTTTAAGTTCATCATTTAAACTGGTAATTCTGTTGGTTTGATAAAGGGATAGAATCATCATTAATATAATCAAACCCAAAATTAACCTATTATTTTTTTCAGTCATTTTTTCACCTCTTGGTAGTAATTTTGCCAAAGTATATGTACAATAATATAATAGCATAGTATTAAGAAGATTGGTTCATTATATGAGAATATTAGATTATTTAACTATATAAGGAGAATAAAATGGAACATAGTATTAACAACAAGGGTAAAGTAGTAGTACTTTCAGCAACTTTAATTAACTTTATGACAGGTATGATGTATGCCTGGAGCATATTATCAAGGACATTGGTGGATGAATATAATTGGACAAGCAAGGAAGCATCCCTTCCTTATACGGCTTTTACAGTAATATTTCCAATAGCCATGGTTTTCTTTGGTAAGTTCCAGGATGTTAAGGGTCCAAAGATTACTGCTATTCTAGGGTCCTGTTTTGTAGGGATGGGGTTTATTTTATCTGGTTTGATGTTAAATCCTCTGGTATTATTAATTACAATAGGAACTATAACTGGAATTGGAGTAGGAATGATATCAATTTCGACTACACCTCCTGCCATTAAGTGGTTTCATCCTTCCATGAAGGGAAAGATCACCGGGATTGTGGTAGCTGGAGTTGGAATGAGCGCTGTATTATACTCACCCTTAGCTACATATCTATTGAGTAAAGTAAGCGTGGAAATGACATTTATAATAATGGGTACATTGGTACTACTAACATCTGTCCTGCTTTCAACAAAACTTCAGAACCCACCTGAAGGATTTAAGTTTGACTTATCAAAGGTATCCAAGGACTATATAGAATCAAAAGATATACCATGGAGAGGGATGCTTAGAACCAGTGAATTCTATAGATTCTGGCTAATGTTAGGATTATCCTCCTCAGCGGGTTTAATGGTCATCTCCCATATAGCTAATATATCCAGGGTTCAAATTGGATGGCAGGCTGGATTTGTTTTGGTAATGCTAGTTTCCTTATTTAACTCCTTTGGAAGAATCCTAGGGGGTAGTATCTCAGATAAAATGGGAAGACTAGAATTAATGCGATATCTTTTTATTATACAGGGAATTAATATGATCCTATTTAGAAATGCCACATCTGTTCCCCTTATGGTGGTCACAACAGCAATTACTGGTTTATGCTATGGAGCTGGTTTCTCAGTGTTTCCCGCCACCATTGGAGACTATTATGGAACAAAGTACTTTGGTCACAATTATGGAATACTATTTACTGGATGGGGTCTAGGCGGGATTATCGGACCAATGACAGGAGCTGCAATATTTGATAAGGTTTCTAATTATCAGAGTGCATTTTTAATAAGTACAATACTACTATTTATTGCTACCTTAATTACATTTACGTTCAAAAAGAAGGTATAGAGTAAAGGAGTTTTATATGAAAAAGTATATTATCATTTCGTTGGTAAGCTTTTTACTACCTGCAGTTATAATTAGTTCATATGCCAATACCATAAAGGAGAGGGTGCCTTTGAAATTACACATAGACTCAATAGTGGTGGATAGCCATAATGATACAATGATGAAGATAATTGATGAAAGTACTTGGTTACCTGTGCTTGATTTAAGGAATGATACTGACCTTCATATAGATATTCCAAAACTTAGAGCTGGAAATATAAAGGTATCATATTTTGCTGCCTATTCTTCATCTTATCATGGGAGACCTAATACAAGTGCTAGCAGGACTCTTGCCCTTATAAATGCCCTATACTATACACAAAGGAATAATAGTGATATTTTTAAGATTGTAAAATCCTATAAGGAACTGGAAAGGGCAGTTCTGGATAAGAAGATAGCAGCAGTTGCAACCATAGAAGGGGCTTACTCCATAACAAGGGAAAACAGCACTAGCTTAGTCAATCAGTACTACGATTTAGGGATTAGGTCCATAGGATTTACATGGAACTACTCCAATGAACTGGCTGAAGGGTTGTATAGAGCATATGGAGATAGGGATGGAACAAGATCACCAAAGGGATTAACTTCATTGGGAAAAGACATGGTTAGAGAACTTAACGATCTTGGAATAATAATAGATGTCAGTCACTTATCCCCTGATTCATTTTATGATGTAATAACCATCACCAGATCCCCAATAATAGCATCTCACTCAGGGGCAATATCAGTATTTAATCATCCCAGAAATCTAGATGACTTTCAACTTAGAAAGATACAAGAAAATAATGGGGTTGTGGGAGTTGTATACCATGAGGAATTTGTAAGTGGGGTTGGAACATCATATGTGGCTAATATAGTGGATCATATAGACCATATTGTTAATCTTATTGGAGTTGACCATGTGGGATTAGGTTCTGACTTTGATGGAGCCCATTTGCCAAATGACCTTCAGGAGTCATCCAAGGTCTATAGGATAACTGAAGAACTCTTAAGAAGAGGATATTCAGACTCTGACATAAAAAAGATACTGGGACTAAATCACCTTAGAGTATTTAAGGAAAATGAAAACAACAAGAAAATCCCAGGAGGGATTCAGGATCTTAATATAACCCCTCACTTTAATATGGGAGATTCCTTTAGCAAGGATTTAAAAACTGTAACTGCAAGGGTAAGTGGTAATCTAAAGGACATTAGATTTAGGGGAATCCTAAATGGAGTTGAGAAAAAAATTGAATTAAATGAAGATAAGTTAATTCTTAGTATAGATGAGAATTTAACTGAGAGATTTTATGTGGTAAGCTTTGAAGCGGAAAATAAAGATGGAAAAATTCTAAGGGAAACAAGAATAATAAATATTAGATAGAATAATAGAGACCCATTTACAAAGGGGTCTCTATATTTAATCCATAACTTTTCTTATTAAACTAAAATCAAATTTATCAGATATAAAGTAACTATCAGAGTACATAACAGGTATACCCTTTGTGCAATAATGGGTTTGCTGTAGATAAAGCATAGCTTTAGACTCTTTTAGTCTCAAGGCTTTCATAAGTTTGTCATCACTTACAACAGCTTTAATGTTACAGTTGGAAAATGCCATTTTTATACCGTATTTATTCCAGAAATCAAATAATGATTGGGTTTGCACCTTGGTATATTCCTCGTACATACCTTCTTTGTAGATCAGGTAGTCTTCAACATATATTACCGGAACCCCATCAGCGGTTCTTATTCTTTCAATATAGAGAATATCTTCACCGGGATTGACCCCCAACTTGGAAGCAATCTCATCAGAACAGGGTCTTATATCCACATAGTTGGATAAACTTCCCGGAATATACCCATGGCTTGTTATGATCTTAGTAAAGCTATCAAGTATTGTAATATTTGAAATGATATTATTTGAGTTTCTGATTACAAATGTACCTACTCCGTGTCTTGTTGATACCACTCCATCATTTTCCAAGGTTTTAAGAGCTTCCCTAACAGTATTTCTACTAACCCCTAATCTTGCTGATAGTTCATTTTCTGAAGGAAGCTTAGTCATAACATCCAATGAATTATTTATCATTTCCAGAATTGCTTCTTTTGCTTGTGTAGTTAGTGTCTTTGACGTTAGTTTCATGTAATCACCCTTTTCTTTGGCATATGTTATATATACTTTTTAATTTAAACTTTGTCAAGTCAATGAAGTAAGTTAATGAATAAATTATATTGACAGGTGACATAATACATGTTAAATTAGTTGTAGGACAACCAAACAACATATTATGTCCTAGTTATATTATTACTGATTAGGCAAGCGTTGTCAAATAAAATTTGGGAGGACAAAAATGAGTAAAAGAATTATATCATTAGGATTAGTTTTAATTCTATCACTAGCAGTATTGGCAGGATGTGCAAGTAATGATACTCCAAGTAACACCAATGGCGATGACAAAGTAAGAGTGGCGATTATCCATGGTAACTTAGGAGATCTTGGATTTATAGACGAAGCTCATATAGGGCTAAACAAAGCAAAAGATGAATTGGGTATAGAATTCGATTATGCTGAAATCCTAGAAAATAGTGAAGTAGAAACTCAACTTAGAATGTTCTCAGATTCAGAAGAATATGATCTAATAATTGCCCTTGGAGCAAACTATATAGATCCTTTATTAGCAGTAGCAGCTGATTATCCAGATCAGCAATTCACATTGGCAGATGGAGTTGTGGAAGGATATGATAATATAAATTCAATCAGAGCATTAGATCCTGAGCAAACTTTCCTTTCAGGAGTTATAGCAGGACTAGTAACATTGGATGAAAGAATGCCACTATCCAACTCACAGAATATTATTGGTTTCGTTGGGGGAATGGATACACCAGTATCTAGATCAGGAGCAGCAGGATTCATGGCTGGAGCAAGGTATGTAAACCCAGAGGTACAGTTTATCTATACGATAGTTGGAAACTACAGAGACCCTGGAACAGCGAAGGAAATTGCAATGACAGCTTATGGTAGAGGTGCAGATGTTATTTCCCACAATGCTGGTGGATCTGGACTGGGAGTTTTCTCCGCAGCTGAAGAGTCAGACAAGTACGTAATAGGCAGTTCCCTAGCAAGCATAGATCCTCAGAGAAGTTTAGTTACTTCAATTAAGAGGATAGACCTATTAATATATCAGGAAATTGAAACGGTTGTAAATGGAACTTGGACACCAGGAGTAGTTCTTAAGGGAATCAGAGACGGTGTAACTGGTTATAGCAGAGAAGGTATTACAAATGAATTACCTGAAGATATATTGGCAATAGCTGAAGAAGTAAAGCAACAATATATTGATGGTAAATTCCAATTACCAGAAGATCCAAATCAAGTTGATGCTTGGACATTAGAGAATAATTACGAAGCAAATAAATAAGGAAACTGACCTTGGAGGTTACAAGTATGGATATGCTACAAATGAAAAATATAAGCAAATCCTTCCCTGGAACCAAAGCCCTTGATTCAGTGGATTTTTATCTCAAGGAAAGAGAGATACTTTCATTATTAGGAGAAAATGGAGCCGGAAAGACAACACTTATGAAGGTGCTTTATGGTATGTTACACCCTGATACGGGAGAAATCTATTACAAAGGCGAACAAGTTCATCTAAAAAGCCCCTTAGATGCTATAAATAAAGGTATATGTATGGTGCACCAACATTTTATGTTGGTGCCTGCATTTACCGTAATGGACAATATCATTGTTGGTAATGAACCGAAAAGTGGTCTTTTTGTAGATGAAAAGAAAGCAAGGGAAGAAGTAAAGGCACTAATAAACCGATTCAACTTCAATATCAATCCTGACACCAGGGTGGAAAAATTATCTGTAGGAGAACAACAAAGGGTTGAAATACTAAAAGCACTATATAGAAAGGCGGATGTGATCATTCTCGATGAGCCTACTGCAGTGCTTACTCCCCATGAGGTTGATTCTCTTTTTGTTATCCTTAGAAAACTTAAAGAAGAAGGAAAGAGCATAGTAATCATCACCCACAAGTTAAGAGAGACCATGGCCATAGCAGATAGAATCAATGTTCTAAGGGATGGGAAGATGATAGAAACAGACATTGATCCTAAGAAGGCAACAATACATTCCCTATCGGAGATGATGGTTGGAAGACAAGTTGCTCTGGGAATCAAAAGACCTGCGAAAAACATAGGTGATGTAGCCTTTAAGGTTGAGCACCTGAAGGTTATAGAAGATGGAGTTGCAAAGATAAAAGGTATAGATTTTAGTATTAGAAAAGGCGAAATCCTTGGAATTGCAGGGATTGAAGGAAATGGTCAAACTCAGTTGTTAGAATCACTTACAGGACTAAATAATCCTGAAAGTATGAAGTTAACCCTAAAGGGCAAAGAAATAAAAGGCAGTGCAGATGTCTTCTTAAGAAGTGGAATAGGACATATCCCAGAAGATAGACTTACAATGGGTTTAGCTACTGAAATGACAATTAAGGATAATCTTATTCTTGGATATCATAAAAGTCCTAGTCTTCAAAGAAATGGAATACTATCTAAAAAGAAAATAAGGGATTACTCAAATAGATGTAAAGAGGACTTTAATATTAAAACTCCTACAATAGATGTAAAGGCAAAATCCCTTTCTGGAGGAAATCAACAGAAGATTGTTATAGCTAGAACCTTCTCCCATGATCCTGAAGTTATAATTGCTGCTCATCCCACAAGAGGGGTTGATGTGGGTGCTATGGAATATATACACTCCAAACTGCTTGATTTAAGAGACGAAGGAAAGGCAGTTTTATTAATCTCAGCAGATCTTGATGAAGTAAGAAGTTTAAGTGATAGAATTCTGGTGCTTTATGAAGGAAGGATCGTATCAGAAAGTATGCCTGGAGAGCTATCAGAAGTTCAATTAGGCTTGTTGATGACAGGAAATAGAATTGATGAGGAGGTAGAGGATGAAATCAGGGAAATTGATTAACAATAAATTTCTAAAGAGTGGATCTGGATCCTTTACCACTTCAGTTGTTGCTTTTTTATTGGCTATTGTTGTGGGAGGTATACTAATAGAACTTGCAGGATTCTCATCCATTGCAACCTATGGTGCCATATTCAGAGGCTCTCTTGGATCCTCCAGGGGTCTGGTTTTATCCCTAAGTCAGGCAACTCCGTTACTATTGACAGGATTATCCTTTGCAATAGCCTTTAGAGTAAGAATAATAAATACAGGAGCTGAAGGGCAGGTATACATTGGTGCTATGGCAGCAGCCCTTGTGGGAGCCTATGTTAACTTCCTACCAGGAATCACCCATGTGGCAGTGGCAGTATTAGTAGGAATGATAGCAGGAGGATTGGTGGGGCTATTTATTGGATTTTTGAAGATAAAATTCGGAGCATCAGAAGTAATAGTTGGAATAATGCTTAATGAAATTCTAATCCTTATCACCGCATGGCTAAGTACAGGCCCATTGATGACTCCAGGAAGTGCTACAGCACAGACAAATCCAATCTTAGAGACGGCAAGGCTGGGAAGGCTTGTACCTAGATCCCAATTAACCTGGGCGTTGGTACTGGCAGTTATCATAGCAGTATATTTAGAGTGGATGATAAGAAAAACCACCCTTGGATATGAAATACAGGTTATAGGTTCAAATCTAAAAGCAGCGAAAACTGCAGGTATAAATGTTCCAAAGATCTACCTACTGACAATATTCATTTCAGGAGCCATAGCTGGATTAGGTGGAGCAGCACTATCCCTGGGAATTCACTATAGGTTCATTGAAGGAATATCAACAGGATTTGGATTTGCTGGAATTCCAGTGGCTGCTTTAGCAATGTATTCTCCAGCAGGTGTAGTTGTATCATCCTTTTTATTTGGGGCATTAAGAGCAGGTGCCATGACACTTAATAGGACAACTTCAATCCCGATAGAGTTTGTAAGTGTTGTTCAGGCACTGGTGGTTGTATTCGTAGCAGCGCCAATGCTTATTGCATCCATAAAGAAGAATTTAATGAGACCATTTAGGGGAATCAAGAACAAGCGAGAGAGCTTAAAAGGAGGGGATGCATAATGGGAGATTGGGCTAATATACTTTATGTAGTTGTGGTTTCTACCATTCGTATGAGCGTTCCCATGATACTAGCATCAGTAGGTGCGGCTTTCTCCGTTAGATCCGGAATCATGGCACTAGGTTGTGAAGGGATGATGATTGCAGGTGCATTCTTTGCAGTTATGGGTTCATTCTTCACTGGTAGTCCATGGATGGGTATTCTATTTGGTATTGTATTTGGAATAATTTTCTCTCTACTACATGGAGTTTTAAATATAAGGTATAAGGTAAATCAAACATTAAGTGGTATGAGTGTAAATCTACTGGCAGCGGCAGTGGCGCCACTTATACTTCAAATAGTATGGAAATCAAAAGGTATATCCCCGAAGGTTGCAAGTTTCAAGAAGCTTAATATTGGAATATTAGAAGAGATTCCAATAATAGGTTCAATCCTTGCTGAACAGAACATACTATTTTATATTACTCTGATTCTTGTTGTTGTAGGATATTATTATATGTTCAAGACTCCACAGGGCTTAAGAATGAGAATGGTTGGAGAAAATCCAGTGGCAGCAAATACCGTTGGAATAAATGTTGTTGGATACAAGTACTTGGGAGTAATGCTTAGTGGTGCTTTTAATGGATTAGCTGGAGCATACTTATCTCTGGCACAACTTGATATGTATATAGATGGAATGACAGCTGGTAGAGGTTATATTGCCATGGTTATATCAACATTTGGCAAGAACAGTCCAGTTGGAGCAATGCTTGGAAGTCTATTCTTTGGATTCTTTGATGCTTTGCAGACAATATTCCAGGGTGGAGTAATTCCAAGTCAAATAGTAAGAACACTACCATATGTCCTTACTATGTTGGTGGTTGTTTTTGGACTGAAAAGTGCAAGGAACCCAGCAGGTATGGGTAAACACCACGACGAATAATCATTAAGGAGGAAGTGTAGTGACTATTTTAAAGGATTTGAGCATAAAATGGAAAGAGGAAAATTTGATTCTTCCCATTTGGTATGAAGATGGGCGGGTTAATATAATAGATCAGATTAAACTGCCATTTAATGAAGAAGTTTATAGCCTTGATAGTGTATCACAGCTGGCAAGGGCAATTAAGGATATGACAATTAGAGGCTCTGGGGCAATTGGAATTGCGGGGGCATATGGTATACTTCTATCTGCTGTTGAGTCCAATGGTGATATAGAAAGAATAAAAGAAGGTGGATTACTGCTAAAGTCAACAAGACCAACAGCTGTTAATCTTATGAAAACCGTTGATGAAATGATACAATATGTGGTTTCATACAGTGGGGATGATATAATCTCATACATTGAGCATATGGTAGCTGAAGTAGTAACAAGACAATTAGATTATGAGAAGAAGCTGGGAGAGTATGGTGCCAAGCTAATACAAGATGGGGATACGATTCTAACCCACTGTCACTCAGGGGCACTCGCAGGGGCAGGATTTGGAGGAAGAGCACTTTCTGTTATTAGAACTGCCCATGAAAGTGGCATGAAGATTCATGTATTCACTTCAGAAACCAGACCTTATCTTCAAGGAGCAAGAATTACCGCATACGAGTTGATGAAGTGGGGAATCCCCCATACACTTATAACAGATGGTATGAGTGGATATTTAATGAGACTTAAAAAGATACAAAAGATTGTGGTTGGAAGTGATAGAATAGCTGCAAATGGTGATCTGTTAAATAAGATTGGAACTTATATGCACGCATTAGCTGCAAAGGAGAATGATGTTCCATTCTATACTGCAACTTCAAGTCATACTATAGATTACAACCTATCCAATGGTATGGATGCAAAGGTTGAGTTTAGAAATGAAGAGGAAGTAACTACTATTAATGGCCAGAGGATTGCTTTGGAAGGAACAAGGGCATTATACCCATCCTTTGATGTTACACCAAATGAGTTAATCACTGGAATTATCACTGAAAAAGGAGTAATGACAAAACCTTTTACAGACAGTCTACTAAAAGTTAAATAGGGAGGAATACAAATGTTAAAAGTTGATATAAAGGCACCAACTCATCACATTGAAGCACAAAATGGTGAAATTGCCAAGACGGTATTAATGCCAGGGGACCCTTTAAGGGCTAAATTCATCGCTGAGACATTCCTTGATGATGTAGTTCAGGTTAATGGAGTAAGGTGTATGTATGCATA
This sequence comes from Bacillota bacterium, assembly GCA_030602225.1. Taxonomy (GTDB): domain Bacteria; phylum Bacillota; class Clostridia; order Tissierellales; family Tissierellaceae; genus Gudongella. The sequence continues at coordinate 18,999 of JAUWAD010000012.1, forward strand.
TACTGGAACTTATAAAGGAAAGAAAGTATCAGTAATGGCCAGTGGTATTGGTGCACCAACAATGGGTGTTCACGCTTGGGAATTATACCATTTATACGATGTAGAAAACATCATCAGAGTAGGAACTACAGGTGGGATCCATCCTGATTTACAAATAGGAGACCTGGTTTTTGCCATGGGAGCATGCTATAACACACCTTATGCAGATCAGCATAAGCTTGCTGGAACCTTCTCTGCAATCGCTGACTACAAGCTTATGAGAAGAGGAATTGATTTGGCAGAAGAAAAGAATGTGAAGCATATGGTGGGAAATGTATTCTCCAGCGATGTATTCTATCCTGAATTTGGAAGAGAAGATAATGAGAACTGGGCAAAGATGAGTGTATTATCTGTGGAAATGGAAACAGCCGCCTTATATATCGTTGCAGCAAGAGCAGGCAAAAAAGCTCTATCCATTCTAACCGTATCTGACCATGTTATGACTGGTGAAAAAGTTCCAGCTGAGGTAAGAGAGAAGAAATTTACTGATATGATGGAAATTGCACTGGAAATTGCTGAATAGGAGGACATCTTTATGGATAATTTAATGGAACTAAAAAAAGAATTGGTGGATTACTCTAGAAGATGTTATGAGAGAAATCTAATATCAGCCACAGGAGGCAATGTAAGCATTAGAGTCCCTGGAGAGAATGCAATGGTAATAAAGGGCTCTGGAAGTGCATTTAGCGATATGACAACTGATGATGTGGTGTTAGTTGATCTTGAAGGCAATCTTTTAGAAGGAGATAAGCCAGTATCAAAAGAATGGAGATTTCATGCTGGTATATATAAGGTTAGGGAGGATGTAAATGCCGTAGTCCATATTCATCCACCTTATGCAACGGCCATTGCCAATAAGATGGATCACCTACCATTGATTACGAATCATGCCAAGGTATATCTTAAGGATGTACCAACAATAGCAAAGGCAGCATCTGGATCTGAGGAACTTGGTGATTTTGCAATAGCGCCATTTGATGGAACTGAGAGAGTTGCCATCCTAATGGAGGAGCATGGGATAATTTCAGCCAATGTTAATGTGAGGAAGGCTTTTTTCCTAGCTGAAATGCTGGAGGATACCGCTAAGATATATCTCTTGAGTCAGCTGATAAAGTAGGAGGTTAAGATGAAGGATAATAAGGATTGGAAATCCAAAGCCAACAGGCCTGAACTAGATGGAAATCTTCAATATCATATAAGATGCCGACCAGGGGATGTTGCTGATATTGTACTGTTACCAGGAGATCCTGAAAGAGTACCTAAAATATCACAGATGTGGGATTCCTATGAAGAGAAGGGAAGAAACAGAGAACATGTAACCCACACTGGAGTTTATAAGGGAGTTCCTCTTTCTGCATGTTCCACAGGAGCAGGTGGTGGTTCCACTGCCAGTGCCATGGAAGGATTAGCCACAATAGGCGCTAAGACATTCATTCGAGTGGGGACAACTTCTGGAATTCAGGAGCATATAAGGCCAGGAGATTTGATAATCTCATCAGGAGCTGTTAGATACGATGGAACAAGTGAAAATTATGTTAACTTGAATTATCCTGCTGTGGCTGATTATGAAGTAAATCTAGCCCTTATAGAAGCTTGTGAAATACTGGGATACAACTATCATATAGGAATAACTGCAACTACAGCTTCATTCTTCTGTGGACAAAACAGAGATGGATATGGAGGATACAGACAAAGCTGGTTTCAGGATAGGTATGAGGATTTAAGGGCTGCCAATGTGGTGAATTATGAAATGGAAGCAGCAACAGTCCTTACACTTTCAAGTCTGTTTAGAATTAGAGCAGGAGCAATATTCACAGTTATAGGTAACAGGGTCACTGATGAATTTTCATATGAAGGTGTGGAAAAAAGCATTGAGGCAGCTAGTTTGGCTGCCACCATACTACACAATTGGGATCAGAAAAAGAAGGATAAGAACAAAAGGTACTATTTCCCTTCAATAGATAGATAAAGAAATCACCCATGGACTTAGTCCATGGGTGATTTCTTTTAGTTCAATAGATACCAAAGGGCGCTGGGATAGAATAAGTGTAGCAGAAGTAGTAAAAAGGATATAAAAGCCATCCTTTTATGCCACTGAAACAACTGCCTTTTCTTTAACTTGTAAAAGCTTCCTCCCAAAATGGCTGTTATGAAAATAGACAGGTATAATAGACTTCCTGTGTGAAGTCTTAAACTACCTAAAGCCATATAGCCATGGACTAATGCCAGAACTGCCATTATTATACCAAAGGGTTTGTGCAGTCTCCTTAAAAATTTTACAAGATTTCTAAAACCACTACTTTTAGTTTTAATAATATGTCTGTTTAAAAAGTTAAGCACAAAGGGAGCTATAATCACTCCCAGTAAGATCACATTAAGCCATCCCAATATTTTATACATAAAACACCCCCGATAAATTAATTAGTCTTCTATAAGTCTTCCTACAATAGGCATTCTTGAAAGTACTGATACACCATGAGGAGAAGCTCCTTTAATCTCTTCAGTTAAGTCTTGGCCAGCTTCGTATCCATTATGCTCACCTTGACCCCACATATTTGAGTCAGTAAAATCATAGATTACACCATCAACTGCTACATATGCCTTTCTGCCATCTTTACCATCAAATTCTGCTAATTCCTCAAGGGTTAGTTCCATTAATTCTTCTTCTGCAGGCTCTTCTGCGGGACTATCAGTTGAACAACCTACAAGAATAAGGGATGCAATTAATATTAACAGAACCATCTTCAGATATTTGTTCATAGATTTTTCACTCCTTTGAATGTGCTAGTAAGGGGTTCTCTGAGTATATACCCAAAAAAATCTATATCCAACAGAAAAAGTAGGAATTAAAACAAAAAGGTCAAATTCAGTGATTTTAGCTGTATTTAATACATTTATATCCATTTTACTTGGATTATCTTCAAAAATCTGTAATTGTTGAAAAATAAATAATGTATGGTTGATTAGTTTAGGGTAAAATATAAATATAATAATTTTGAAGGGAGAAGGATTGACTTAATAGAATAGGGAGGTTTTACATGAATTCACACGTTGTTTTTATAAGAGATCCAGATTTAGATATAAATAAAGTAAATGTAAGAAGGGCATCTCCAGGGGATGAGCATGGTATCTATAGGGTAGCTGTATCAGTTAGTGATAAGAAGAAGGATTCCTACCAGGGTTTTCTAATGGATGATTATGCAAGTGATCCTGATTATTACATAGATATGTTCAGGGATAGGATAGATAATCTTAAATACTTCTATGTAGCAGAACTAGATGGAAGGATAATTGGTTTCTCATTGGCATATAAGAAGGAAATGTGGTTATTATACCATGAAGAATGGCTTGATGATATCCATTGGCATCCATCCTTTGACATGGAGATATTGGATGACTTTGTTATGATAGATAAAACTGCCATAGAGGCAGAGCATACAGGAGAAGGTATCGGTAGTCTTTTGTATAAAAGCATAATTTCTGATATGAGAGAAAATAATATCCATTATATATTATCAGAGACAATAGTAAACCCCATACCGAATTTTGCATCCTTAGCTTTTAGACAAAAGCAGGATTACATACTGGCTGGGGTTAGATTTGAAGAATACAAAGGTGATATATTTACCGATCTTATTTATTACAAGAGAATACAATTATCTTAATTCATCAAGGTCAAGATCTGTACTTCCAACAAGGAACTTTTCACCATTACCAATCATAATTGTGGGTATGCCAACGCTGCCCCTTTTTTTTATGGGGTCAAAATAAGGATCCTTATCTCTAAAGGCTAGAAATATCTTCAGACTTCTCATGCTATCGGTTATATCAATATAGTCAAATTCTACTTTATTTTCTAAGAGATACTCTCTCACTGGTTTACACTCTGCTCAAAGAGGACTCCCAAATACGGTTATTTTTTTCATAATATCAACTCCTAGTATAGGTTATTGTATGATTATACCACTATTACTGCATATTGGACAACAATCAAAACAGGATGTTCTTAAAACATCCTGTTTAACCGCCACCTACAGGTGGAAATATCAAAACTACATCTTTATCCTTTAATATAGTGTCCAATCCAGATGTGGCAAATATATTACTACCATTGACAAAGATTGCTATTCTGTTTTTTGTTGAATTAGAGTCCTTCAAAATGACATCTTTTATTCCACTGTCATATATTGAATCCATGAGAATAATTAAATCGTAAACACTTATCTCTTCTTCCACATCTAGTGAAATCGAAGTTTTGCCACCAAAGAGTTCCTTAAAGAAATACAAAGTTTGTACATTTACTTTCATTACTAAACCAAACCTAATTCCATTAGTTTTTCCTTTGTTGGAATACCACTTAAATTCCAGCCTCTTTCAGTATAGTAATCATCTAGCATTTTGTCCAAATCTTCCTTTGGAATATAATGACCTTTTGATCCCCCATCCCTTAAAGGTTCATTCATGATTCTATAAGGCATTGAATCATCATCCCTTGTCAATCCTGTGGATATATTAAACAATCTGGCTAAGTTGTTTACCCTTTCTCCTACCACCATAACATCATCTGCATCATAGCTTACTCCTGTCAATGCTGTTAATAAATCAGCTGTATTTTGTAGCGCAATGGATGGAAGCGCCAAATCTAATAGAAACGCACACATAGTTGGGCAATCACATGTTGCTGTTCTAACATCTTGGTTCCATTTTGTTAGTTTGCCCTTACCTTCAAGTTGGAACCTATCATAGGCAGCTGGTATGGGAATAGCAAAAATTTCCTGGAATGCATAACCCCTATTGTGATCTGCACCTGTGTAGCTGGTAGCATAGTTTAAACCATGAGCTTTAGCTCCTCTTGGATCATATGCTGGCAGTTCAAGACCTTTGATATGCATTGCATACTTATAAGCATCCCTTCCTATTTTCTCTGAGAGTACTTTAGTTCCATCACAAAGCAACTTTCCTATACCCTCTCTTCTATAAGCCATTTCGATAAGTGCATCATACATAGCTTCATGGTTTCCAAATCTAAAATCTAGACCTCCAACATCATCATTAGTCAGTATACCTTTTTCGTAAAGTTCCATTGCAAAAGCTATTGTTACACCAGCGGACATTGTATCTAATCCAAGCCGATCACAAAGATTATCTGCTGCAATAATGGCATCATGCTCTGTCACCCCAGTAACACCACCAAAGCTGTAATAGGTTTCATACTCTGGATCTGATAAAGCACCAACATATTTTGAACTTCCTCTTGCCAACTTAATGGTTGAGCAAGAAACAGGACAACCATAGCATGGTTCGCTTCCAACTATTGACTGGGCACTTGCTTCAGCACCTATTGATTCAACGTAACTTTTTTCGCCTGTTGTACTGAAGTTTTCAGAGGGGAATATACCTAATGCACTAATTGCATCCACTATCATGGGAGTACCCATTTTAGAAAAATGTGAATATAGCAATGGGCTTTCTTTCATGGCTCCCAGCATCCTGGTCCTTGCCTTCTTGAACTCTTCTTCATCTGCTATTTCAACGGTTTTTGTTCCTCTAACTGCTATTGCTTTTAAATTCTTGGAACCCATTATTGCACCTGTTCCCTTTCTTCCAAAAGCTCTACGTTCGTTAATTATGCAGGCTAACCTTGATAGGTTCTCACCAGCTGGTCCAATGCAAGCTACTCTTATGTTTTGATTATTCAAGGAATGCTTAATATAGTTTTGAGTATCAAATGTTTCCATTCCCCATATACCATCAGCTTTCTTAATTTTAACTTCATCATCGTTTATGTAAATATATACTGGACTTTCAGACTTTCCTTCGATTATCAATGCATCGTAGCCTGCAAATTTAAGCTCCACGGGGAAATGGCCTCCAGATGATGACATACCCACTGCACCAGTCAGTGGAGACTTTGTTACAACTGACATCCGACTGGCACAGGGGGTACTGGTGCCTGTCAATGGCCCGTTGACGAATATTAGTTTATTATCTTCTGAAAAAGGATCTATGTCACCAGGAACTTCCTTAACAAGGTAATTAATACCAATTCCTGCACCACCAACAAAATCCTTTGCTATCTTGGGATCTAAAGATTCTTTTTTTATGTCACCAGTTGTGAGATTTACTCTTAGAACCAATCCCATATAACCACCTTTGTACATAAAACCACCCCTTCTTTAATTATGAACATATACTCAATAAAGATTTACCCTAATAGTCAAGAATAAATCAAAGTTAAGAATATAAAAAAAGAAATGCCCATAAGGACATTTCTATTTCAAATAATCTAGAGTTGCTGCGCACATGGTTTTTATACCATAGAAAATGCAGTCTTCATCAATAACCACAGTTGGATTATGCAGGGTGTTGTTATTCTTGTTCTTCTCTGAGATCATACCTACCCAGTAATATACAGAAGGTACTCTTTTGCTAATTTCAGAGAAATCCTCTCCACCAGTGGCAGGCTTATCAGGAACAACCACATTTTCTTCCCCCAGTAAATCCTTGAATAATCTTATGGTTTCATTGGCAAATTCCTTATCATTAACTGTCAAAGAATAACCCTTTATATACTCAACTTCAGCCTCACATCCCATGGCAAGGGCAATACCCTTAGCCACATTTTCAATTTTTGATGGAAGCACTTCAGCCACTTTATTGTCAAATATTCTAACTGTTCCTTCAAGGACTACCTTGTCTGAAATAACATTATATCTACTTCCGCCATTGATTTTTCCTATGGTTATTACTGCGCTATCTAAAGGATCCACATTTCTACTTATAACACTTTGAAGTCCTGTAATAACCTGAGCAGCAGCTACGATGGCATCTGCACCGCTTTGAGGTTGAGATGCATGGGCTGATTTACCCTTTATGGTAATAAATAATCTATCGGATTGAGCCATCATTGTGCTATCCCTTAATGCTACTACTCCAACAGGAAGATTCCATACATGAAGCCCCAAGGCTCTATCTACCTTTGGATTCTCAAGAATGCCATCCTCAATCATATATCTTGCTCCACCTGTGGGGTTACTCTCTTCTGCAGGCTGAAACATGAACTTAACATTTCCCTTTAAGGAATCCTTTATACTGGATAATACCTTAGCAACACCTAGAAGAGTAGCTGTGTGCACATCATGACCACAGGCATGCATTTTACCAGGGACCTTGGATTTAAACTCCAGATCAGTTTCCTCATCCATAGGGAGAGCATCCATATCTGCCCTTAGTAGAATAGTCTTTCCTTCTTCAATACCTCTTAGAAGCCCAACTACTCCAGTGTTTCCAACATTCTCAGTGACTTCAATGCCCAGAGATCTTAGTTCATCAGCAACTAGCTTGGCTGTTTTGAATTCTTCCATCCCCAATTCTGGATTCATGTGGATTTCTCTTCTAATGCTTATTACATCTTCTAAATTATCATTAATTAATTTATCTAAATTAGTGTTCATCTATATAAAAATTTCACCTCCAATACCCAATGGAAGACCTGCGAAGTACCAAACAAGTGCCAGTACTACCCATGCAGCTAACATCAATAAACTATAAGGAATCATCATTGATAGAAGTGTACCAACTCCAACTTCATCTTCACTTTCATACTCATACATTACACCAAGAATAATTGGGAAGTATGGGAAAAGAGGAGATATAATGTTAGTTGAGGAGTCACCAATTCTATATAGAAGTTGAGTGAATGCTGGGTGATAGTCTAACAATGCCATCATCGGTACAAATATTGGAGCAAGAATAGCCCATTTAGCCGATCCACTACCGATAAATAGGTTTACAAAAGTTGTTAACAATATAAAGCCAATGAACAATGGAATCCCAGTGAATCCAGTGGATTCAAGAAGATTTGCTCCTGAAATTGCAAGAATCAAACCGATATTACTCCAGTTAAAGTATGCGATGAACTGACCAATTATAAACGCAAGAACAATAAATGGAGCCATATCTTTTATAGCTATTGTCATGTACTTAGGAACATCACTGCTTGATTTTATTTTACCAATGGACTTACCATATGGAATTGATATTGTTAGGAATAATAGTAAAAGTATTGGGATTATTCCTGTTAACAATGGAGATCCATTGAATAATGAACCTGTATTTGGATTTCTTAAAAAGCTTGACTGTGGGAAGGCCAATGCAATTATAACTGCAAAGAATACTACAAGAGCTATTCCAGAAGCTCTAAGAGCTTTGTTCTCTTCTGGTGTAACTTCTTCTCTTTTGATTTCCTTCTTACCAGTATAAACTCCCAATCTTGGTTCGATAATCTTATCGTTAACAAAAGCTCCAACCACTGTTAAAAGTAGAGTTGATACAAACATAAAGTACCAGTTTGCTGTTACTGGAATTTCAGGAGCCCCAACTATTTTGGATGCTTCATTGGTAATACCTGAAAGCAGTGCATCCGTACCAGCGATAAACATGTTGGCACTAAAACCAGCAGTGGTAGCGGCAAATCCCAAGGCAAGTCCAGCCAGTGGGTGCCTTCCTATGGAGAGGAATAACATTGCTGCAATGGCAGGTATAACAACTACAGCAGCATCTGAAGCAATATTACCGTTAATACCAATAATCATAATTGCGATTGTAATAATTTTTGGTGAAGCACCTAGAATGGTCTTTCTCATAAATGCAGACATCAATCCAACCTGTTCTGCTAAACCAATTCCCAATGCCATGGTAAGTACTAGACCTAATGGTGCAAATCCTGTGAAGTTTCTAACTGCACTGGATAATGCAAAGTTGATACCTTCACCAGATAGCAGATTCTTTGCAACAACAACCTCATCATTTGTTGGATTTACAACAGATAGATTAGTCATTGTAGATATTAATGAAACAGCTACGATGAATACAATCAACCATAAGAACAGTATAAATGGGTGAGGAATTTTGTTACCAACACGTTCTACCCATCCTAAAAAACCTTTGTTCTCTTTACTTCTTTCCATGAAATCACTCCTTTTTAATAATTACTAAAAAATATTAGTTAACTCAAAATTCTAACACACTTTGCTATCACAATAAAGCAATAATTTTGCATAAAATTCAATTATTTTAGAAAATATTTTTATTTTTTTTAAAATCAATCATCATAATTAATATAATAATGGAACTAATGGAAAGTATAGTAATAACAACTGGAAAATTCAAGATTCACTTCTAGTAATTATGGAAGAGTTACTAATCTGGAGTAATTGACATATGCCAATTATAGGAGTAAAATTTACTTAATCAATTTAATCTATGAAAGGAGGAGTGAATATGACATATAGTCCTAATTTATCAAGTACAATTACAAACACAAAGCTGAGAACACCTGATAATGTATCGCCCTACTCTGGAATGTGTTCAGTATGTTCTTCCAATTGCGTTGGGATGTGTGAAGTGGGCCTATCAGCCCTTAGGGGAAGGGAAGCAATATATCCTTATCAGACAGACAGAAACCAATTTGCATCTGAAAAGGATTATCCTGTTGATTTTTCACATCTAAATATCAATGGTCATGTTTTTGGTACAAAAGGATGTAATGAGGATCCATATGAAGCCACATTTCCAAAGGTAAAGTTTGAAACTTCAATAGGTAAAGAGCACCCTATAAAGCTAAAGATGCCCATAGTACTACCAGCCATGGCTAAGCTTAACTGGAGGGACTACTACGCAGGAGCTGCTCTTGCAGGGGTTTTAGTTGTAATCGGAGAAGATGTTGTAGCAAAGGATGGAGGACTGGTCCTTGAAGATGGAAAGGTAGCATCATCTCCACTAATAAAAGAGATGGTAGATTCTTTTAGAATGTATTACAGAGGCTTTGGAGATATTATACTCCAGGCAAACTATGATGATGAGTACTTGGGAGTTCTAGAATATGCCATTAAGGAAATTGGTGTAGAATCCGTTGAACTTAAATTTGCTCAAGCTGCAAAAGGTATTCAAGGAATGGGAGTTGTCAAGGATTTAGATGAAGCTTTAAGATTCAAGAAAATGGGGTACTTACTGTATCCAGATCCAGAAGATGAAATTATAGCATCTCAGTATAGAGAAGGAAAAGGCCCTCATTTTGAAAAAATTGGGAAGCTTCCCATGTGGAACGAGGATATTCTTATAAACAGGGTTAGGGAACTTAAGAAGCTTGGAGCTAAGAGAGTATTCTTTAAAACTGGTCCATTTGATCCATTGGACCTACTTAACATACTTACAATTGCATCAAAGGCTGGAGTGGACATGGTGACATTTGATGGAGCTGGTGGAGGAAGTGGCAATAGTCCAGTGAAGATGATGAATGAGTGGGGGATGCCAACAATTGTAATGGAGAGTATTCTATTTAATATGTTGAAGGAGATGAAGGAAAAAGGATATGAACTTCCAGAAGTGGCTGTAGCTGGTGGAATCGCCATGGAAGATCAGGTATTCAAGGTATTAGCCCTTGGAGCACCATATATAAAGATGGTTGGTATAGGTAGAGCTGCCATGACTGCAGCTATGGTGGGCAAACAGGTGGAAGATCTTTTAAAGGATGGCATAGTTCCAAAGGAGTACCAGAGATTTGGCAGCACCAAGGAAGAATTGTTTGAAGATATCAGAGAACTAAAACTATATTATGAAAGTCCTGAAAAAATATCAGGGGGGGCAATAGGACTTTTTTCCTATCTTAGCAGGATAAAAGCAGGAACTCAACAGCTAATGGCACTTAATAGAAAGTTCGATCTAGATAGTATTGAACGCCAGGATGTAGTTCCTTTAACGGATTGGGCAAAAAATATAACCGGTCTTAAGGACTTTAATGAGTTAATGAAAGAAGCTCTTAAGGGCCTCTAATTACTGATAATAGGCCATTTTGTTATTGACATACGTTCATATAATGATATACTTTATGTAAACACATATAGCAAGTTAAAGCTATACAGAAAAAGGTTAATTTATTAACTAACAATAATAAGGGGGAAATTCTATGCATAACAAAAAACGCATTTTAAGTATGCTTTTAGTTTTGATAATGATGCTTTCAATACTAACAGCATGTAGTCCAAAGGAGGAGCCAGTAACACCTGAGCCAACTCCACCAGTTGAAGAACCAGCTGAAGAACCAACTCCAGAACCAGAGCCAGAACCAGCTCTAGTTAAGGAAGAAGTACTTAGAGAAGCAGCATTAAACTTACTTAACAATATTCCTGATAACAATTTCATTATGGCAGCAGATGCTGCATTGGAATTATCAGAAGAAAATCCAGATGCAATTTTCTGGGTGGATTTAAGATCAGCTGAAGACTATGCTAAGGGACACATTGTAGGAGCTGTAAATATTCCATTTGCTCAACTGGGAGCTAATTTGGAAGTGCTTCCTTCAAATAAGCAGATAATTATGCAATGCTACTCAGGACAAACATCAGCTCAAGCTGCAGCATTGGCACAAATGCTGGGATTCAATGCTGTATCCTTTAGAGGCGGGATGAACTTTGGTTGGGCTCCACTTGAATTAGGTGAAGACACACTTGAAATGGATGAAAATCCACTTCCAGCAGCAAAATCTCCATCACTAGATGAAAGAGGACAAATTGTATGGGATGCAGTAAAAGCTTACTTCCCACCAGAAAAGAACAATATTATTGCTCCTGCTGATTTACTAGCATTAGTTGAAGATAATCCAGATGCAATAACAGTTCTTGATATTAGATCTGCAGATGATTATGCAGCAGGACATATAGAAACTGCTAAGCATATAGCATTTAAGCAAGTTGGGGCAAATATTGATCAAGTTCCTACAAACAGACCAGTTTATGTTACATGCTACACTGGACAGACTGCAGGAATCACCATAGCTCCTATGAGAATCATGGGTTATAATGCAATAAGTTTAAATAGAGGAATGACTGGTTGGGATGGAGCAGAACTTCCAAAAGTAACTGATTAATATACTTCCCAATGTAAGAAAACAGCAGGAGGTGAAGACTATGTCAAAACCGAAAATACTGGATAAATGGGTAGCTAGTCTGGCTGTGGTTGCTGTAATAGGTGTTGCAGCTCTTGGGATATATCATTTTGGTATAAAACCAGGATTGCCAGAAGAGACATATGCACCCATAAATGGAGGAGAAGATACACCATTTGCATTTGACTCCATTGATAGTTCTAGTTGTGTTGCCTGCCATACAAGTGAATCAGTTATAGCAGCTTCAACATGGGGTCAGGATAAACCTGTTGCAGAAAACACAGGTGGTTGAGGGGCTCCGGGGCCACAGCTGGAAGCTGTACAAATGTTTTTAGTATCTGAAGAGTTTGTAGCATCAACACATGGTAGTCTTGGATGTATAACTTGTCACGGTGGAGAAAATTCATTTGATAAGGCAATTGCCCATAGTGAAATGGATCCTTATCCATCAAGAAACTTCCAAGCTAACTGCGGTACCTGCCACGCCAATGTAGCAGGAGTATATGAAACATCTATACATTACAATCTACATGGTATGGCAAATGGGTTGTTAGAGTTTACAGATTATACTCAACTATCTGATTCGCCTCATCATGAAGAAGTATTTGACAATGACTGCTTTAAGTGTCACGCCACTTGTGGTGATTGCCACGTAAGTAGACCAAAGAATTTCTCCAATGGTCTTGTTGACCAACATACATTCTTAGGAACTCCATCAATGGAGGAAAACTGCTATGCATGCCATAACGCAAGAAATGCAGGGGAATTTATGGGTCTTGTTGGATTTGGAGGAGATGTTCACTACGAAAAGGGAATGACATGTATGGACTGTCACCCAACAAGTAATTTCCATGGCACAGGGGAAGTGGGATATAATATGTGGGATGAGGATCTTCCAAGCTGTATAGACTGTCATGCTGACAAAGAGCCAAGTGTTGCCACAGATGTAAACCACAGAGTTCATGGAGATGCACTATCTTGTCAGGTATGCCATGCTCAAGCTAACAACAATTGCTTTGAATGTCACCTTGATGAGAAAGCAGATGGAAGTGGTCTTGCTAGTTCTTCAGAAATGAAGATAATGTTTAGAGTTGGATACAATCCTAATCCTACAGAAGAAAGGCCATATAAGTACGTAGCATTAAGACATGTACCAGGACAGGCGAGTATGCTGGAAGTAGTTGGCGAGAATATGATGCCCAACTATGATGAAAAGACAAATTGGAAGTATTCACCTACACATAATATACAAAAGAGTACATTCCAGAACGAAAGTTGCGCTTCATGTCATGACAATACAAGAATTTGGTTGAAGATGGATGACTTAAGAGAAACAGATAGTAAGGCAAATGAA
>JAUWAD010000081.1 GCA_030602225.1 Bacillota bacterium
CCAGTAATAAAAAACCTAATAAAAAATAAAAGACTGTTAAAGAACGGATGAAATGTCAAAGGGATGTAATATACTGTAATTCTTTAACAGATAAATACTTTTATTTGATAAATTATATGTGATTATATCTCCAATAATTATACCAGTCAACCCTTGGAAAACCTTATCTGTGTTTAACTTTTGATAATGTCACCTTATAATTATCTTTTGATTATGTCACAATAATAATATGAAAAAAGAGGTGCAATACTTATTGAATGACAAACAGATTAACAGATTCCGCATATTATCAAATGTAATCGAAGGCAATCTTAAACCTTGTGATGCTGCTAAAACTCTAAACCTGAGTGAACGTCAAATATTCCGCTTAATTAAAGGAGTGAACAATGAAGGCGTGACTTCCCTCATTCACAAGAATTCCACCAAGAAACCTTCTCATTCTTTTGATGATGTTTTTAAGGAAAAGATTCTAGAATTAAGACGTTCTGATTACTACAAAGATTCTAATTTCACGCATTTCCGTGAGCTTTTAGAAGAACATGAATCAATATCTATTAGCTATAATGCTTTATATGCTCTTCTAACTTCAAATGGATTCACAAGCCCCAAGAAGAGACGTAAATCCAAGAGCCACAACAGACGTAAAAGAAAGTCAAGACAAGGGATGTTGATCCAGGTTGATGCAACTCCTTTTGAGTGGTTTGAAGGCTCTATGAAGTATTCTTTACACGGTGCTATCGATGATGCAACTGGTCAAATTGTAGGCCTTTATATGACTAAGAACGAGTGTCTCCATGGCTATCTTGAAGTCATCAGGCAATTAGTCTTAAACCATGGTATTCCTACCTGTATATACAGTGATATGCACACAATATTCAGATCTCCTATTGCAGGCAAAGTCTCAGTAGAAGAACAACTAAAGGGTAAATCCATCAACAAGACACAGTTTGGAAGAGCTATGGAGGAACTGGGTATTTCATTGATTTATGCCAGATCACCTCAAGCCAAAGGAAAAGTCGAAAGATTATGGAATACCTTGCAGAGCAGGTTGCCTACGGACTTTAAGATAGCTGGCATAACCACTGTTGAACAAGCTAACGAATTTCTAAGAGACTATATTGCTTCATTCAATTCCAAATTTTCTGTAGAACCTGAAGATCCTATATCAGCTTACATTCAATTACCCGACTACTTGAATCTAGACCACATTTTGTGTGTTAAGTTTGATAGAGTTACAGACAACAGCAGTGTATTCTCAATCCACAACAAGCATTTCATGATTGTAGGGTCGCCAGAGTTACCTGAAGTATCCAAGAAATCGAAGATAAATGTGATTATTAGCACTTCAGCAGGCATTAAGGTAGAGTATCAAGGTAATGTATATGATACTATCAACTACATTAAACCTAAGAAATCTAATACATCAAAAGGTAAATCAAAGACAAAATACATACCTCTTGATGACCACTATTTTAAATACGGAAGTGACAAGTTCAAGAAACTCTATTTTGATGAAAGTTATGAAGAAGTACTTGCAATCTTACAAGAAATCTTTCTGCGTAAATATGCTTAAAATCTAATCCCAACATAATTTGAGGCTAATTTCAAGATGGTTGAGTAGATTTAAACTGTCAAGGACAAGCTTGCTTGTTCATATATCCTTGACAGTTTAAATTGATCAACTAAAATTACCTTGCCTCAAATTTATTAACTATCTAATTATCCACTGACATTTTTAAAAGATAATTAGACTAGTTTTTACTGACATTTTTAAAAGTTATTGACACCGATTCATCTCCCACCTGTGCTCTCACTTCGTGAGCAAGGTAGGCTAAGAGGAGGGAGACTTCTCGGCCATTAGTTAAATAGTTTATTCTAATTAATGGCTATACATAAAAATCTTGAATAAATTCAAGATAAACTCACTACTTATCCCCATCATTCTAATAATTTTGATAAGTAGCTACTTAAATTAAATATCTGCTCAAAATTTGGCATCCTACCATTCTTATTTTTTAAATTGGGTCACTGGCCCCTAAATACTAAAACAGATTTTCCCCGTACCGAGCAATGATTTTACCATTTCTAAATACAATACGATCTGATGGACATGTTACTATACATTCAGAGATTGTTCTTCCCTTGACCAACACAAAATTTGCATTACAACCTTCATCTATACCATAATTCTCAAGACCCATTACCTTAGCACCATTGAATGTGCAGGCGGTCATGGAAAGTTCCAGATCTTCATCTCTTCTGAAGCCATTTTTCATGGAGATTAGTTGCATTCTTTCCAGGATATCTCCAGTACCATAAGGAGTCCACATATCACGCATGTCATCATTTCCACCAGCGATATTTATTCCCATCTCCATCAGTTCTTTTAATGGTGGTACTGCTGGTAAGTATGCCTGGTAGCAGTTTATAATATTAATATTTGCATTTTTTATCTTTTCCTTAAGAGGTTTGGTTACCTTGTCATTTGGCATACCTAAACAAAAAGCATGACTTATTGATACTCTACCTTGCATTCCCATAGCTATAGTTTTTTCTATAATTAATTCTAAATCAAATGCTCCTAAATCACCTGATTCATGTATGTGGATATCTACAGGCTTATTATGTTTCTCAGCAAGCTTGAAGATTGCATCAATGCTTCCCTTTGGATCTCTATCAATCCAGGCAGGATCAATTCCTCCAACTACATCAGCACCCATTCTCAGTGCTTCATCCATCAACTCATATGTCCCTGGGCGAACCATTAATCCACTTTGGGGAAATGCAACAATCTGTAAGTCAAATAAGTCCTTATACTTCTTACGTGCTTCTAATACCTGCTCTAATCCCTTAAGCTTATGTTGAGTGTCAATATCAACATGACTACGCATGTGTAGAACGCCTAACTTAAGAGATAGTTCGATGTATCTAGAGGCTTGCTCAAAATAATTGAAATTTATCCTAGCCCTTCGATCTCTTTCATTAACTATTCTATCAATGCGTTCATATCCAACATCATTAACATACCAATCCAGCCCATACACTGTTTTATCAATATGTGCATGACCATCCACAAAACTAGGGAACATCACATACCCTTCTCCATCAATAAATTCATACCTTTGTTCTGAATCTGTTATATAATCTGTAGTTACTCTCTTGATCTTATTTCCTTCAAGTATTACATTAACACGCCCTAAAGTAGGGTGAAGAACATCCTTTATTATTGTATCCATTATCTTCCTCCTTAAAAAGTAAAGTATTGTTTTAACATCGAAACTCCAGATGAATTATTATATGCAAAACTTAGATTCTTTTATCTTTTATACTCTCAATATGTTTTTTCTTAACCTGATCAGTAGCTGTTCTATAATATCTTAACTTATAATAATACTTGAATACTTCTTTTTCAGTTAATATGTCGTTTGAAATATTTAGATAATTATTTAACTCTGATACTATTTCATTTCTTTTCAGAACGACTACATCACTTGAATTAACACTTATTTTTTTTAATGTACATCGTTCACTAAACACTATATATGACATATATAAGTTTGGTCTTTCATCTCCTATAACATTTCTTATAGCACTAATATGGCCTGAGTTTTGCCAAATTGGATTATAGAATTGATTTTTATTATTGCCAGGTAATGTTTGTGTCCACATGGGATTCTTTTCATCTCCAAAAATCCATCCACTATAGTTCTTAGACTCAAACACAAAAATTCCTTTTGTAGATATCATCATTACATCAACTTCAGTAGTAGTTCCATCCTCACGAGGTATATATAAATTGGTCATGATTTTTGAATGAACATTGATTTTTTCCAGGTATCTAAATATTAAGTATTCAGCAAAATTACCCTTGTTAAAATGAGTCTCAAAAAAACCATTTCCACTCTCAATCTTATACTCAGAATTCCTAAAGGGCAAATAAATTCTCAAAACTAAAAAGCTAATAAAAATTATTGGTAACCAAAACAGAACGATAACAAATTCCATATAATCCTCCTTTCTCAAACTCTTTTGATTAAGTTGATAATAATAATTACATACACCACTAATCATTTATCCAGTGTACTTATCATTAAAATCAAAAGATTAACCCATCTCACAAAGGTAATAAAGCCCCTCAACTTTGTATAAATCTTATATTAACTAAAGCACAAGAAGCCACATGTAATTTAAATTGATTATAATTATTGCTAAATATCTATTACAAGAATTATAGATAATCAAGCAGTACGATTTAGATCTCCCTAAAATTAGTTACTAGATATGTTCTTTGATTCCAAGTTATCAAGCTTATATCATATCATTTATCTTCTCAAAACTTAACTCTGGTAAAATTATCTTAATCTCTCTTTCTGTATCTTCTTTCTTCCAGAAGATAATAAATCTAGCTTTTGCCTCTCTAAGTACATATCCTTTCTGTGATAATTCATCTATTTTACTAATCATTTGTTTTGAGTAATTTATAACTCTCTCTCCATTAATATTCAAGCATCCATCTTCACATGGAACAAGGATATCTCCGCTAACTATTTTTAATATCTGGTTTTGACATGTATAAAAGGAGTCCAACCAAATATCTCTGTGGCTTAACTGCACAACTATATGAATTGGAGTATCATATGGCTTTCTATCATAGAACCTCTTAATTCCATCAACATTAACTTTATCAAAGTAATTACTATTACTATGGATTATTAGATTTTCCTTCGCTCTAGTCATTCCAACATAGAGCTGTCTTAATTCTTCATCAGTGGTTGGAGAAAATCCACTTAGCATCAATATTACATTCTGGAATTCTCTACCCTTTGCCTTGTGTATAGTAGATACTAGAATTGTACTATACTGATCTCCCAAGAAATCCTCAAGCTTTGATTCCCTTATAAAAACTTCCAAATCTGACTTGTACTTATACCTATTATTTACTGTCTCAAAATCATTTAGCATATTAAGTACTATGTCTAAATTTGAACTTCTGCTATACTTCTCAACTAGTAGTCTCTTTGCTTCACTCCAATTTTCATCACTTATCAGATGTACTCCCTTTACAAGCTTAAGGTTATATAAGAAGAATCTTACTTCCAATAGATTAAATAAGGAGAACCCCTCATTGGATTGAATCAGTTTAGCATTAATCTTGTTCTTAAGTAATAAACCTGTTATCTGCAAGGCTTCATCATTTGTTCTGGTTAATATACAGCTAGATCCTGCAATCTCTCTTTTCAATATGTCATTAACTAAAGGTGTAATTAAATTATTACTCATGTACTTATGAATTCTAATATCACCATTATCTGGTTGTGCTGCAAAAATAGGTGTCTTCTTTAACCTTTTGGATATTCTGGCTGCATAGTGATTTGTGAACATAACTAGATTATTCTTACTTCTATAATTCTCAACTAACTCTATTTTCCTTGCTTCCTGTCTTTCTAATAATTCTTCAAGATATCTAGAACTGGCACCTCTAAACTCATAAATATTCTGATCATCATCACCAACTGCTATTACCCTCAGATCCTCATTTTTCTCTATAAGGGTGTTTATCAACCTGAACTCATCACTATCAATATCCTGTGCTTCATCTATTACCAATACTGTTTTAGTGATCTTACTCTTTTCAACTTCTCCTGAATTTATCTTATCTATGGTAGTAGAAATGATCTTATCAGACTTTTCAATTGTCCCCAGTCTACCCAACAAATCAAAGCAATATGAGTGAAAAGTCTTTATCTCAATGAAATTGGCTGCATTGCCTATAAGTTTCATTAATCGCACCTTAAATTCAGTGGAAGCTGCTCTGGAAAATGTCAGCATCAGTAACTGTTCATGCTTCACATCCTCCATAAGCATCAATGATGCCAACTTATGAACCAATACCCTTGTCTTTCCACTGCCTGGACCAGCTGCAACCACAATATACTTTGATTCGTTATCATTTATTATATTAAGTTGAGCAGGTGAAAGCTGTCCAAATAGCTCGTTGAACTTCTTTGTAGTAATATTTCTATTTAACTCATCCTGCTTACTTCCCTTAAAATACTTATTCATGAAGGTCTTATAGTTTAGCTGAAAATAATCATCCACAAACTGTAAAGCTTCCTTGTAATCACTGATAACCTTCCTGGCATATTCACCTACAATATGGATCTGCTCCATTCTGTTCTTATAATACTGCTTAAGCTTCTTATAGTCCTCTGCTTTGTATCTCTTCTTTAAATCTTCTTCTATCCTCTCGATATCCATAGGATTATATACTACTAGAAATCCTCCATCGATTTTTATGGCTTCAATTCTAGAGAGATAGAATAGTGCATTTTCAACATCATCAAGGGTTACCATTTTACTTTTGAACATTGTCATGTGATTTTCATAGCTTTCCTTTAGGTCCACCACGGAAAACTCCACCATGCCATTATCTCTATCTTTATCTTTCCTGGCAATGTCAAAGAGATACTCTAGTATGAATTTAGATAGATCATAACGCTCAAGAATCTTTTCATCAAATTCATCCTTCCTAAATGTTCTCATAATCTTTATACTATCCCTATAATCATTTATTCTAGCTGATTTAATAAGATTCTGAATGGTCCAGAAGTTTATAATAGTCTTTAATCTATTTATGGTTACATTATAATGTCCTTCATCTTCTGCCTCCTCATTGAGTATCTTAAGATTGTACTCCATCTCCAGATTACTAATTTTCCCTGATAGAAAGTTCTCCACATCCCAATGGGTTTTAAGTATGCTAAGGGAAATATTAATATTATCGCGACTATCGATGTATGCCCTCATATCCTTCGTATCAGCTAGGATCTTGTCTTCCTTCATAATATTTACAATTTTAATAACAACTTCCTTAGGAATTCCAAGATGATCAGATATGTGATCAATCCTTGATTCTGGAATATCATCACTGGATACCTTCCTGCTTTTTGCTGATAATAACTTCTTGATTATCCTAATAGCCTGTATTTTTTGATTTTCATCTAGATTCTTTGAATTATTGATCCTCTTCTCTGCTTCCTCTGCATTTTTAGCAAGTATACTATCTGCGAAAACCTTAGGTAAGTTCTGACCTCTCTTCAGATACCCAGCCTCTTCCAAAGCCGAGATGGCAGTATGTACCCTCATATCAATATCAGATATACTATCATCCCACCCTGCCTTTCTAGCTATCTCCAGGGCTGACTGAGAAACCTTGGACTTGAATTTTGTTAGATCCTTTATGGCTTTCCATACCTGTTGAATTTCCTTTATGCTCATCTTGGTCTGATTAAGTAGTAGGAAGTGTTTGTTCAGGTCTTCATCATTAAATAGAACATAGCAATCAGCAGTAATGCTTTCGTCTCTACCTGCTCTTCCTGCTTCCTGAATGTAATTCTCCAATGAGTCTGAAATCTCATAGTGAATAACCATCCCCACATCCTTCTTATCCACTCCCATTCCAAAGGCGGATGTTGCTACTATGATATTTACATTCCCATTAATAAAGGCATCCTGATTTTCTATTTTTTCCTGCTTATCCATCTTTCCATGGAATGGTCTTGCAGGATACCCATCCTTAGTTAGTCTTTCCGCAATCTCATATGCTCTTCTAGTTCTGGATACATATATTATGGTGGGGCATGGCTTTTCTTCCAGTAGATTTCTTACTTCATTGTACTTCTCATCATCTGATATCTTCTCAAAGACCTTGTAGTTTAAGTTTGTTCTTGATGCCTTGGAACTAAAAACCTCCAGCTCCAAGGATAATTTTTCCTTGAAATATTCAACAATATCCTCTATTACCTTTTGTTTTGCTGTAGCAGTAAAACATGATACTGGTATACCTTCCTTCAGATTCTTCTTATTCTGCAGATTATTAATAAACTCACCTATATATAGATAGTCTACCCTGAAATCCTGTCCCCATGCTGAGAAGCAATGGGCTTCATCTATGACAAATCTAACTACATTTCTTCCTAGTAATAGATGTTCAATGGATCTGGATCGTAATGATTCAGGAGAAATATATAGTAGTGTTGCACTACCATTTTCCACCCTCTCAAAGGATTTACTTCTTTCTATGGGATCCAGCATTCCGTTAATAGTTACAGCTTCAGTAATATTATTCTTCTCCAAATTATCAACCTGGTCCTTCATAAGAGATTGAAGTGGTGAAATTACTACAGTCAACCCTTTGGATGTAACTCCACTCATCAGGGCAGGAAGTTGAAATGTCAGTGATTTTCCTCCACCTGTTGGAAATACAGCTAATAGAGACTTATTGTCTACTGCCGCATTAACAGCCTTTTCCTGTAATGGCTCTCCACCATATGTTCTAAAAGAGTCATATCCAAAAAATGATTTTAGTCCCTTAAAAACATCAAGAGACTCATTACAGTATTTACATCCACTCAAGCACCTGCTACTTCTTAGTATATGCATTACTCTTTCAACCTGGGGAAACCTTTTTAATACCCAAGGTGGAGTAATTGAATATCTATCAGTGGCATTAATAAGTGCCAATGAATATGCTAATTCTATGGGATGATCCATTATTAACTTTTCCAGATCACAGTTACCACAAATACTTGAACTAAATTTAAGTTTTATGGTAGTGCTTACATCACTATCAAAACTCCTATAATCTAAGTACTTAAAGAATCCACTAAATCCGGGAGAATCTTTAAGTAAGGAGTATAATATCCCCTTCATATGGTTATCCAGTTCATTAAATGTTCTTATTTCATCATTAAATAAATCTCTTGCTTTTATGGAATCATTTAATGGGTTATTAATATCATCAGTCTGGAGTTTATCATCCTTAACCAGTGAATGATAGGGTTGGGTAGGAAACAACAAAGGGGAAAGATATAAGGTGTCTATAGCAAATGATAAGTCTATCTTAGCTGAATCAATAACATGGTCAAGATACTTTAAGTCATGATCTATTATATTATGACCACAGACATACTCTACCCCATCTAAATACTTAATGAAGTCAGAAATGGCATTGGAATGAAAGGTAGCTCCATCACTCTTGATGCTACCAATATCATTGATTTTATTATTCTTTAGACTGATCTCCGCATCAATAAAGGCAATAGACTTCATGCTATCTCTCCTTACTTGATTACTAACAACTACTATTAATCGTACTTTACTAAGTCATATAATCTTTTATTCTGATAAATTCTTTCCTTACCTATCTTTTCTGAAGTAAGAAAACCCTCCTCCTCTAAAGTGGATAGATAATTTGCAGCCGTTTTTCTAGTTACAGATAATCCATTTTCAATATATACTATCTTAGTGTAAAACTCATAGAATAGTAAACTAACAACTAAGATTTAATGGAGAAGGATTATATTGCATATTATTACCTGTGTCAGTATTACATGTGTAATATTTGTGTCTTTTACCTATGTTTGTGAATATCTTAACCTCATTTT
>JAUWAD010000052.1 GCA_030602225.1 Bacillota bacterium
TCCAAATCTCTTGTTTAATACGAATGTTATTGCTGCTGTTAATGTTGTCTTACCATGGTCTACGTGACCGATTGTTCCAACGTTAACGTGTGGCTTATTTCTTTCAAATTTAGCTTTACCCATTCTTTTCTTCCTCCCTTATGAATATTATTTACTACCTAATACTTTTTCGGAAATGCTATTTGGCACTGGTTCATAGTGGTCAAACTGCATAGAGTATAATCCTCTACCTTGAGTATTAGATCTAAGATCAGTAGCGTATCCGAACATTTCTGATAGTGGCACAAATGCTCTAATAATCTGTGCACCACTAACTAGTTCCATACCTTCCATTCTACCTCTTCTTGAGTTAATATCTCCAATTACATCTCCCATGTATTCTTCAGGAACTGTAACTTCAACTTTCATCATTGGCTCTAGTAATGTAGGACCAGCTTTTCTTAAAGCTTCTCTAACACCCATAGATCCTGCTATTTTAAATGCCATCTCTGAAGAGTCAACATCATGGTATGATCCATCATAAAGAGTTACTTTGATATCAAGTACTGGATATCCACCAAGAATACCTGATTCAAGAGCTTCTTCAATACCGCCGTTTATAGCGTTGATATACTCTCTTGGAACAGCTCCACCAACGATTGCGTTAACAAATTCATAACCTTTACCAGGTTCCTGTGGCTCAATTCTCAACTTAACATGTCCGTATTGACCTCTACCACCAGACTGTCTTACATACTTACCTTCAGCTTCAGCATTCTTAGAGATACTCTCTTTATAGGCAACCTGCGGGTTACCAACATTTGCTTCAACCTTAAATTCTCTTAGAAGTCTATCTACGATGATTTCAAGGTGTAATTCACCCATACCAGCGATGATAGTTTGACCTGTTTCTTCATCTGTGTAAGTTCTAAATGTCGGGTCTTCTTCTGCAAGCTTGGATAATGCAATGGACATTTTCTCCTGGCTAGCTTTTGTCTTTGGTTCAATAGCAACATGGATTACTGGCTCTGGGAATTCCATTGTCTCTAGAATAATTGGATGAGAATCTACACTTAGAGTGTCACCTGTTGTTGTATCTTTAAATCCAACAGCAGCTGCAATATCTCCAGCGAATACTTCCTCAACTTCTTCCCTCTTGTTTGCATGCATCAATAGAATTCTACCAATTCTTTCCTTCTTGCCCTTTGTAGAGTTCATTACATAGCTACCTGCTTTAAGTGACCCTGAGTACACTCTAAAGTATGCTAGTTTTCCCACATATGGGTCAGTTACAATCTTAAATGCCAAAGCAGAGAATGGTTCACTGTCATCAGCATGTCTTATTTCTTCTTCTTCAGTATCCTTGTTTATTCCAACTACTGCTGGTATATCAAGGGGTGATGGTAGATAGTCAAGTATGGCATCAAGTAAGATCTGAACACCTTTGTTCTTATATGAAGATCCACATAATACGGGTGTCATTTTTACGTTGATGGTTGCTTTTCTAATTCCAGCCATAACTTCAGCCTCTGTTAGAGTTTCCCCTTCCAGGTACTTCATCATAAGGTCTTCGTCATGTTCAGAAATAGCTTCTATTAGCATATCTCTGTATTCATTGGCTAAATCCATCATATCGTCAGGAATTTCAGTTATTTCAATATCTTGTCCTAAATCATCCTTGTAAATTCTTGCCTTCATAGTTACAAGGTCTACCAATCCTACAAAAGTGTCTTCCTTACCAATAGGCAATTGAATAGGAACAGCATTAGCTTTAAGTCTGTCCTTCATCATTCTAACTGCTCTAAAGTAATCAGCACCTGTTATATCCATTTTATTTACAAAAGCCAATCGTGGTACACGATATTTATCAGCTTGTCTCCAAACGGTCTCAGATTGAGGCTCTACTCCACCTTTTGCGCAAAACAAAGCTACAGCACCGTCAAGAACACGAAGGGATCTTTCAACCTCTACAGTGAAGTCTACATGCCCTGGTGTATCAATAACGTTGATTCTGTGATCCTTCCAGAAAGCTGTTGTTGCAGCAGAGGTGATTGTAATACCTCTTTCTTGCTCTTGTTCCATCCAGTCCATTTGAGCGCCACCCTCATGGGTCTCGCCTACTTTGTGTATTTTACCGGTATAAAATAATATTCTTTCTGTGGTGGTTGTTTTTCCTGCATCAATATGAGCCATTATGCCGATATTTCTAGTTTTTTCAAGTGAAACTTGTCTTGGCACAATATTTCCTCCTTACATCCTTTAATTAAGTCCCATCCACACATTATAAACGATCTACTAAAATCTGTAGTGCGCGAAAGCTTTGTTAGCTTCTGCCATTTTATGTGTATCTTCTCTCTTCTTAACACTTGCTCCCAATCCATTAGCAGCATCCATAAGCTCTTTTGCCAATTTCTCTTCCATGGTTTTTTCTCCTCTTTTTCTTGAGTAAGTTACTAACCATCTTAGACCAAGAGTTTGTCTTCTTTCGGTTCTTACTTCGATTGGAACTTGGTAGTTTGCTCCACCAATTCTTCTAGCCTTAACTTCTAGAACTGGCATAATATTGTTCATTGCTTTGTAGAACACCTCTAATGGGTCCTCACCTGTTTTTTCAGCGATTAAATCGAAAGCACCGTAAACGATATTTTGTGCAATACCTTTCTTCCCATCTAGCATTATTCCATTAATTAACTTGGTTACAACCACATCATTGTAAATCGGATCTGGCATAACCTCTCTTTTTGGTACATGTCCTTTTCTAGGCACTTGTCTTCCCTCCTTAACTATATAGAGTAGATTCATTGGTACTCGGCCGTGCAGCCGTTGCGCCTCAAAATGCTTCATCTATATTAAATGTTTAATTTTTTGGCATTTTAAGCGATTTACTTCTTAACTTTTGGTCGTTTTGCACCATACTTAGATCTTGATTGAAGTCTCTTATCAACTCCGGCAGTATCTAAAGTACCCCTAATAATGTGATATCTCACACCTGGTAGGTCTTTTACCCTTCCCCCTCTTATCAGTACAACACTGTGTTCTTGTAGGTTGTGACCGATTCCAGGAATGTAGGCAGCAACTTCTAACCCGTTTGTAAGTCTTACTCTAGCTACTTTTCTAAGAGCTGAGTTAGGCTTCTTTGGCGTAACTGTTCTAACAGAAACACATACTCCTCTTTTTTGAGGTGAGTTAGCTTCAGTCTCCTTTTTTCTTAGTGTATTTAAGTTCATACCTAAAGCTGGAGATTTTGATTTGTATACGACCTTTTCTCTTCCTTTTCTAACAAGTTGGTTAATGGTTGGCATTAAGGCACCTCCTTCTAGTTTTTATTTAATAAGGCAGCTACTGCTGCATTAATATCAATTCCACAGGCTTCTCCCAATTGTTCCATATGATCCACATACTCCACTGGAACATTCTTACTTTCACATAATTTCTCAATCTCATTGGTAACTTTCTTATCAGCATCTTTAGCTATAAAGACCACTTCAACCTCTGATTTTGAAAGAGCCCTTTTTACTTGTTTTGCTCCTACTACCTTGTTTTGTGTTTGCAACTTTGTTAACATCATTGTCCTCCTTAAAACATGCTAAAGATAATGTGGCGATTTTGCCACATTATCTTTATGTCATTAAGAGTTTTCCAAGTTTACACACTATAACATTCTAACACTAGATAATATCAGTGTCAACAGAATTTTCTTCAACTTCCTCAAGGATTTTCTGATCTAAAACATCAACATTCTTGTATCTCTTCATACCTGTACCTGCTGGTATCAGTTTACCGATGATTACATTTTCCTTCAATCCCAGTAAGAAATCTTCTTTTCCTTTAATAGCCGCTTCAGTCAATACTCTAGTGGTTTCCTGGAATGAAGCTGCTGATAGGAATGAATCTGTAGCTAAAGATGCTTTGGTAATCCCTAGAAGAGTCATTCTTGCAACTGCAGGTTCTCCACCTTCTTTTATTACCTTATTATTAGCTTCCTCAAACTCTAGAATGTTAACAAGACTTCCTGGTAACATGTCTGTATCCCCAGCACTTTCCACTTTAACCTTTGAAAGCATCTGTTTTACTATTATTTCAATGTGCTTATCATTAATGTCTACACCTTGAAGTCTATAAACCTTCTGAACTTCCTTAACAATGTAGTTTTGTACTCCCTTGACTCCTTTAATCTTTAAGATGTCATGAGGATTTACAGAACCATCTGTCAACTCATCTCCAGCTTCAATTACATCTCCAGGTCTTACTTTAATTCTAGCTCCATATACTATGTTATAGCTTGCAGTATCTCCGTTTTCCGCAGTTACCACAACCTCTTTTCTTCTCTTATTCTCATTTATACTTACGACTCCATCCAACTCTGATATTACAGCTAATCCCTTAGGTTTTCTAGCCTCGAACAACTCTTCAACCCTTGGAAGACCTTGGGTGATATCCGCTGCAGCAGCAACTCCTCCTGTATGGAAGGTTCTCATGGTAAGCTGTGTTCCTGGTTCTCCGATGGACTGAGCTGCTATTATTCCAACAGCCTCACCAATATTCACAGATTTACCTGTTGCCAGGTTTCTACCATAACAATGAGCACAAACCCCAAACTTCGCCTTACATCCTAGTACGGATCTTACCTTAACTTCTTGAATTCCGACCTTTTGTATATACTCTGCATCATCATCAGATATAATGGTATTACCCTTAACTATTACATCATTGGTTTCTGGATGTATTATATCTTCAAATGCATATCTTCCTTCAAGTCTATCTTTTAATTCCTCAATAACTTCCTTGCCATCAGCAAATGACTTTACCAAGAAGTATTGATCTGTTCCACAATCTATCTCTCTTACAATTACATCCTGACTAACATCAACAAGTCTCCTTGTCAGATAACCAGAGTCTGCAGTTCTTAGGGCAGTATCCGCAAGACCTTTTCTAGAACCGTGAGTTGAAATAAAGAACTCAAGAACTGATAATCCCTCACGGAAGTTAGATTTAATTGGAACTTCAACTGTCCTACCAGATGCACTGGCCATAAGACCACGCATACCAGCTAACTGTCTGATCTGATTCTTACTACCCCTTGCCCCAGATAATGCCATGATGTAAATATTATTCATCGGGTCAAGACCATCCATAAGAACATTTGTTACATCCTCAGTTGTCTGATTCCAGATTTCGATTACCTTCTCATATCTTTCCTCATCTGAAATAAGTCCCCTTCTAAATGACTTCTCAAACCTGTCTACTTCTTCTTCTGCCTTTGTTATCATTGAGTATTTTTCCTCTGGTATGATAACATCACCCATGGAGATGGATATGGCTCCAATTGTTGAATACTTAAAGCCCATTTCCTTAATATGATCTAGTATATCAGCAGTTACTGAATTTCCATGCTTTCTAAAGCACTTATCAATAATTACTCCCAACTTCTTTTTATCAACGACACTATTTATTTCCAAAGAATACAGATCGTTGCTTCTATCTACAAAACCTAAGTCTTGAGGGATATTCTCATTAAAGATAAACCTTCCAACTGTACTTTCTACAAGTCTGCCCTTATCCTCTTTGTTTAACTTAACCCTTACTTTAACAGGTGCGTGTATTCCCACATCACCATTATGATATGCATGAAGCATTTCATTGTAATCCTTAAATATCTTGCCTTCCCCTTTTTCTCCTTCTCTTTCCACCGTCAAGTAGTAAGCACCAAGAACCATGTCCTGGGAAGGAGTTGTTATAGGTTTTCCATCCTTAGGTGCAAGGATATTGTTAGTTGAAAGCATCAATAATCTAGCCTCAGCTTGAGCTTCCGTTGATAGTGGAACGTGAACTGCCATCTGGTCACCATCGAAGTCAGCATTATATGCCGTACATACCAGTGGATGAAGCTTTATTGCCTTACCTTCAACTAGAATTGGTTCAAATGCTTGAATCCCAAGTCTGTGAAGTGTTGGTGCACGGTTTAGTAGCACTGGGTGATCCTTTATAACAGTCTCTAAAACATCCCAAACCTGAGGTTTTATTCTTTCAACCATTCTCTTTGCACTCTTTATGTTGTGGGCATGGCCATCTTCAACCAACTTCTTCATTACAAATGGTTTGAATAATTCAAGTGCCATTTTCTTTGGAAGTCCACACTGATAGAATTTAAGTTCTGGACCAACTACGATTACAGATCTTCCTGAGTAGTCTACCCTTTTTCCAAGAAGGTTTTGTCTAAAACGTCCTTGCTTACCTTTTAACATATCCGATAGGGATTTTAAAGGTCTGTTTCCAGGTCCAGTTACAGGTCTACCTCTTCTACCATTGTCTATTAATGCATCCACTGCTTCTTGAAGCATCCTCTTTTCATTTCTAACAATAATATCCGGTGCGCCAAGATCTAATAATCTCTTTAATCTATTATTTCTATTGATAACCCTTCTGTACAGGTCATTAAGATCTGATGTTGCAAATCTACCACCATCAAGTTGTACCATTGGTCTTAAATCCGGTGGAATTACTGGAATAACATCTAGAACCATCCATTGAGGTTTGTTTCCAGATTGTCTAAACGCTTCAATAACTTCCAATCTTCTTGTTATTCTTATCTTCTTCTGTCCAGTTGCATCCTTTAGCTGAGCTCTAAGTTCCTTTGATTCACCTTCAAGGTCAATTTTCTCTAATAATTGCTTTATTGCCTCTGCTCCCATCATAGCCCTAAACTTGTGATGGTATTTATCCAGTGCATCTCTATACTCTGCTTCTGTTAAGAGTTGCTTTTCATACATTGGAGTATCCCCTGCATCTATTACCACATATGATGCAAAGTATAGGATCTTTTCAAGAGCTCTTGGACTCATATCCAGGATAAGTCCCATTCTACTTGGAATTCCCTTAAAGTACCATATATGAGAAACGGGTGCTGCCAGTTCAATATGCCCAAGTCTTTCTCTTCTAACCTTTGCCTTTGTTACCTCAACTCCACATCTATCGCATACTACTCCCTTGTATCTTACTCTCTTATACTTTCCACAGTGACACTCCCAATCTTTAGTTGGTCCAAATATCTTTTCACAGAATAGACCCTCTTTTTCTGGTTTTAATGTTCTGTAGTTAATAGTTTCTGGCTTCTTAACTTCACCCTTAGACCATTGTCTGATTTTCTCTGGAGAAGCCAAGCCAATCTTAATAGAATCGAAAGTGAAGGTTTTATCTCCACCTCCTGATTCTGCTATATTTAACTTATCTGGTGATGTTGCTCTATCTTCCGTTGACATTTCATTTACTAAAATATTGTCATTAGCCAAGGAGCATTCTCTCCTTTCATAATAGTGTTTAAATTCCTAATTAGTCCAAGTCCTCATCATCTAAGCTTCCAAAGTCATCATCTTCATCTTCTTCTATTAAGAATCCAGATGGTAGTTCATCAGACTTTGCCTTGCCTTTTTTAACTAATGATTCCTCATCCTCCATATCTTCAACTTCCTCATCATCTGTAAAGATCCTTCTAGAATTATCATCTCCCAGTAAATCTAGATCTGAAAGATCATCTTCAGTTGACTCCTTAATAGTAATCTCTTCTCTTTCTTCTCCGATTACTTTAACATCCAAGGCCAAACTTTGTAATTCTTTGATCAATACTTTAAATGATTCAGGTATTCCTGGTTCTGGGATATTCTCTCCCTTTACAATAGCTTCATAGGTCTTAACTCTTCCTACTATGTCGTCTGACTTAACAGTTAGAATTTCCTGTAAAGTATGAGATGCTCCATATGCCTCCAGTGCCCAAACCTCCATCTCTCCAAATCTCTGTCCACCAAACTGAGCTTTACCGCCCAATGGCTGCTGAGTTACAAGAGAGTAAGGTCCAGTGGATCTTGCATGTATCTTATCGTCAACTAAATGGTGAAGTTTCAGCATGTACATATATCCCACTGTAACAGGATTTGCAAACTCTTCTCCTGATCTACCATCTCTAAGCTGGATCTTTCCATTCTCAGGATAATCAGCTTTTCTAAGAGCATCCATTATATCTTCCTCATTAGCACCATCAAATACTGGGGTAGCTATGTGCCATCCTAGTTTCTTGGATGCTAATCCAAGGTGAACTTCCAATACCTGACCCAAGTTCATCCTTGATGGTACTCCAAGTGGGTTTAGTACAACATCAACAGGAGTTCCATCTGGCATGTAAGGCATGTCTTCCTCTGGCATAATTCTTGAAATTACACCTTTGTTACCATGTCTACCACACATTTTGTCGCCCACATTGATCTTTCTCTTTGTTGCAACATATACTCTTACCATTTGATTTACTCCAGGTGGCAATTCATCTCCATTTTCCCTTGAGTAGGTCTTTACATCAACTATTATTCCAGTCTCACCATGAGGTACCCTTAATGAAGTATCTCTAACTTCTCTGGCTTTTTCTCCAAATATTGCTCTTAAGAGCCTTTCTTCTGCGGTTAGTTCAGTTTCTCCCTTTGGAGTAACCTTCCCAACTAAAATGTCTCCAGCCTTAACCTCAGCACCGATTCTTATGATGCCCTTTTCATTTAAATCCTTTAACATTTCTTCGCCCACATTAGGAATATCTCTTGTAATTTCTTCTGGTCCTAATTTAGTGTCTCTGGCTTCTGATTCATACTCTTCAATATGAACTGAAGTCAATACATCTTCTATTACCAATCTTTCATTTAACAAAATAGCATCCTCATAGTTGTAACCTTCCCAAGTCATAAATGCTATAAGAAGATTTTTACCTAAGGCTATTTCTCCTTGGTCAGTACTTGGTCCATCTGCTAATATCTGAGATTCTCCAATCTTTTCACCTTGTTTTACAATTGGTCTTTGATTAATTGTAGTCCCTTGATTTGATCTCTTGAACTTCAATAGTTTGTATCTATCTAATTGATTATCTTCATCTCTTCTGATTAATATTTCACTTGCTGTTACCTTCTCAACAACTCCAGGAGCTTTTGCTACTACTACAGTTCCTGAATCCTTGGCAGCCTTATACTCGATACCTGTACCAATTATTGGGGCTTCGGTTTTCAGTAGTGGAACTGCCTGTCTTTGCATGTTTGAACCCATCAGCGCTCTATTAGCATCATCATTTTCCAAGAATGGAATCATGGCAGTACCAACTGATACAATCTGTCTTGGGGAAACATCCATATAGTCTATATCTTCAGGATTGAATATATCAACTACACCAGCATGTCCTCTGGCTATTATCCTCTTATTTATAAACTCACTATTATCATCAAGTTTTTCGTTTGATTGAGCAATGATAAGCTCATACTCGATATCAGCAGTTAAATAGTCAATTTCACCAGTAACTCTTCCATCTTTAACCTTTCTATATGGAGCCTCAATAAATCCATACTCATTGATTCTGGCATAGGTTGTTAAAGAAGTAATAAGTCCGATGTTTGGTCCTTCTGGTGTTTCTATTGGACACATTCTTCCATAATGGGAGTTGTGAACATCACGAACCTCAAATCCTGCCCTATCTCTACTTAAACCACCTGGTCCTAAAGCAGACATTCTTCTCTTATGTGTCAATTCAGCAAGAGGATTCGTCTGATCCATGAACTGTGATAACTGACTGCTTCCAAAGAATTCCTTGATGGATGCAACAACTGGTCTAATGTTAATAAGTGCTTGAGGGGTTGCTACTTCAATATCTTGAATTGTCATTCTCTCTCTTACAACTCTCTCCATCCTTGCAAGACCAATTCTAAATTGATTCTGTAACAATTCGCCAACACTTCTTAATCTTCTGTTTCCTAAATGGTCTATATCATCAGTTGTTCCAATACCAAAAAACAGGTTAAATTCATAGTTCATGCTGGCAATAATATCATCAACTATAATGTGTTTAGGTGAAAGTTCCTTAATTCTATCTTTAATTGCAATTTTTAGCTCTTCTGTCTCTGGGAAAAGTTCAACTAATTCCTTCATAAGAGGATAGTATACCTTCTCTCTTAACCCTAGTTCCTGTAGTGAGAATGGCAAGTCAAAAGCATTTACAGATACAAAATTATTACCCATAACCTTAACTTCTTTTCCATCATCCATAATCAATTTAATGGAATTAATTCCACTACTCTCTATTTCCATAGCTTTTTCTCTAGGAATCTTCTTGCCTTTTTCAATTAATATCTCACCAGTATTTGGGTCAATAACATCATGGGCAGCTTTTCTACCGGTTATTCTATTATAAAGGGCAAGTTTCTTGTTGAATTTATACCTACCTACCTTAGCCAAATCATATCTTCTTGGATCAAAAAATAGGTTGTTTAATAAACTCTTTGCACTATCTACAGTTGGTGGCTCACCTGGTCTAAGTCTCTTATAGATCTCAAGTAATGCCTCTTCTTCTGTAGATGTTGGATCCTTCTCCAAAGTAGTTAATAAGTGTTCTGTTTCACCTAAAACTTCAATTATTTCACTGTCAGATGATACTTGTAGAGCTCTTAATAATGTAGTAATTGGAACCTTTCTAGTTCTATCAATTCTTACATAAACTATATCATTTGAATCTGTTTCATACTCTAACCATGCTCCCCTATTGGGAATTAATGTTGATGAGTAGAGTTTTTTACCAGTTTTATCAAATTCATCTACATAATATACTCCAGGTGATCTCACAAGCTGACTTACAACTACTCTTTCTGCACCATTGATGATAAATGTACCCTTATCTGTCATTAAAGGCATATCACCCATGAATACTTCCTGTTCTTTTACCTCGCCTGTTTCTTTGTTGATTAATCTTACCTTGACTTTTAAAGGTGCTGAATAATTAGCATCTCTTTCTCTTGCTTCGTTTTCATCATATTTAATTGAATCGCCAATATGATAATCAACAAATTCTAAAATTAGATTTCCCGTATAATCTTGTATAGGAGAAATGTCTTCGAAAACTTCCTTTAAGCCTTCTGATAAAAACCAATCGTAGGAAGATTTCTGTACCTCAATTAAATCAGGCAGATCTAGTACTTCATCAATGCGGGAATAACTCATTCTAACCCGCTTTCCAAATGTTACAGGATGTACCATTAAACTTTCACCCCTTATTAAACTAAAATAGCCAAAAGCTCTTGCTTTTGGTAGTAAACTCCCGTCGGTCAAATATTATAATGGACCTTAATAATCAGTATAGTATGCCCATTATAATCATTATTATGCAATATATTATATTATCATACGCCATGAAGAATGTCAATTAATCCGACAAATAATATCAAAGTTTTAAGAAAAACTTTTTTATTCACCATATTGATGATGGAAAATAAAAAAGGCTTCCTTAATTTAGAAAGCCTTCTTATTCTTAAATTACTTAACTTCTACTACTGCTCCAACTTCTTCTAACTTAGCTTTTAATCCTTCAGCTTCTTCTTTGCTTACTGCTTCTTTAAGAGTCTTAGGAGCTCCATCTACTAACTCTTTAGCTTCTTTTAAGCCAAGACCAGTTAATTCTCTTACTACTTTAATAACTTTGATTTTTTCTGCGCCAGCTGATGCAAGTACTACATCAAACTCTGTCTTCTCAGCTACAACTTCTGCTGCTGCCGCTACTGGAGCTGCTGCTGCCATAGGAGCTGCTGCGCTTACGCCAAACTCTTCTTCTAGAGCTTTAACTAATTCAGATAATTCTAATACTGTAAGATTTTTTACTTCTTCAATTAAATTTAATACTTTTTCACTTGCCATTTTATATATCCCTCCGAATTTTATTATTTTTTATTATGCAGTTTTTTCTTCTGCTATGGCGTTTAATACTATTGCTAGACCTCTAATAGTACCTTGAAGTACATTAGCAAATCCTTGAATTGGTGCGTTTAATCCACCTAATACTTGAGCCACAAGAACTTCTCTTGATGGTAATTCTGCTAAGCTCTTAACTCCTTCAAAGTCGATTACTTTTCCGTCTACAATACCAGCTTTAATTTCTAGCTTCTCATTTGTCTTTGCAAACTCAGCTGTTACTTTAGCTGCTGCTACTGGATCATCTAGACCAAAAGCTACTGCTGAAGGTCCTTTTAGATATTCATTGAATTCTTCCAAACCTAGGTCTTTAAAAGCGAATCTCATCATTGTATTTTTATATACCTTGTAGTCAACTCCTGCATCTCTGTATCTTTTTCTTAGTTCTGTCAGTTGAGCTACGTTTAATCCTCTGTAATCAACAAGAATCATTGATTGTGAAGAACTGATCTTCTCTTTTATTTCGTCTATAACTTGGGTTTTAGCCTGAAGGGTATGTTCCTTCATCGTGGTTCACCTCCTGGTTTTATCAAATAATAAAGGTCTCAACACAGACATGTAGAGACCCTAATTTCCAAATTAGATATTAATCTCACCTCGGTAGGCTATTAAGCCATTGGCTCCTACTGTCTGCGGTTCTTTATTTAATTAACATTGGTATTATATCAGCTTATATATCAACTGTCAACTAGTCAGTTAATTTTCCTGGGTTTATTTTAACTCCAGGACCCATTGTGCTAGCAACAGTTACTGTCTTAAGGTATTTTCCTTTAGCTGCAGCTGGTTTTGCTTTAATTAAAGCTTCGATAATAGCTGAGAAGTTTTCTCTAAGCTTGTCAGTTCCGAAAGAAACCTTTCCTATTGGAACGTGAACAATACTTGCTTTGTCAACTCTGTACTCAACCTTACCAGCCTTGATTTCATTAACAGCTTTGGTAACATCAAATGTTACAGTACCAGATTTTGGGTTAGGCATTAAACCTTTAGGTCCAAGAACTCTACCGATTCTACCAACAACACCCATCATATCAGGAGTTGCAACAACTACGTCAAAATCCAACCAACCTTCAGTTTGAATTTTGGCAACCATTTCATCGCCACCTACGAAGTCCGCTCCTGCATCTTCAGCTTCTTTTTGCTTTTCGCCTTTTGCAATAACAAGAACTCTTCTTGTTTTTCCAGTACCGTGTGGTAATACAACAGCACCCCTAACTTGTTGATCTGCATGTCTTGGATCTACACCAAGTCTTACAGATAATTCAACTGTTTCATCAAATTTAGCTTTAGCAGTTTGTTGAACTAATTCTATTGCATCCACTGTATCATACAATTTAGTTCTATCAACTAGCTTCATAGCTTCTTGATAATTTTTTCCTCTCTTTGGCATACTAAAAACCTCCTTGTGGTATTAACGAACTTAATCTCCCACTTAATTATTCTTCTACTGTTACTCCCATACTTCTTGCAGTTCCTGCAATCATGCTCATTGCCGCTTCTACAGATCCTGCATTTAAATCAGGCATCTTTGTCTCAGCAATTTGTCTTAATTGAGCTTGAGTAATCTTTGCTACTTTTTTCTTGTTAGGCTCTTTTGAACCTGATTCAATTCCTACAGCCTTTTTAATTAACACTGGCGCTGGTGGCGTCTTAGTGATGAATGTAAAAGATCTGTCCTGGTACACTGTTAGAACAACTGGTATTATCATACCTGCTTGATCTGCAGTTTTAGCATTGAACTCCTTAGTAAATTGCATAATATTTACTCCGTGAGGTCCTAATGCAGTACCTACAGGTGGAGCTGGTGTAGCTTTTCCAGCTGGAATTTGTAATTTAACTAGAGCTATGACTTTTTTTGCCATATTTCCACCTCCTCATTTCAAATGTGGTATAGCGGGATAATCCCTCCCACTTATGCTACTATTTATAAAGCAAAATTGCTTATAAACCATTCTTACAAAAGTTAGGCATTACATTTTGTCTATCTGATCAAATTCCAGTTCAACTAGAGTTTCTCTACCGAACATGGAAACAAATACCTTAACTTTACGTTTTTCCATATTAATAGTATCTATAGTTCCAATAAAGTTTTCGAAAGGTCCTGCTATTACCTTAACAACATCCTTAATCTTGTAATCAACTGGTGGTAATACGATCTTTTCCTGAACTCCCAATGCTCTAACTTCAGCATCAGACAAAGGTACTGGTTTTGAAGATGGTCCTACGAAACCTGTTACTCCTCTGGTATTTCTTACTAAGTACCAAGATTCATCGTTAATAATCATCTTAACCAAAACATATCCGGGGAACATTTTTCTTTCCTTTAGCTTCTTCTTCCCGGATTTGTTATCGATGTATTCTTCAGTTGGTACAGCTACCTCAAATATGTCATCTCGCATTCCTCTGTTTTCAACCATTTTCTCAAGGTTAGCCTTAACTTTATTTTCATGACCAGAATAAGTATGGACTACATACCACTTAGCATTTCTAGCTCTTTCTTCCCTACTTAAGTCCTTATCCGTCATAATTTAGGGACCAATTTGGCCCTTCCCTCCCTTGTATTACGAAATAATTAAAGATAAAATTCCACCGATTCCAAGATCTAGAACATAAACAACTGCTGCAACTAATAAGCTAATAAACAATACAACTCCTGTATAGTTGAAAAGTTCCTTCTTGTTAGGCCATATAACCTTTTTTAATTCTGATTTAACTCCTCTAAAGTAAGTGGCTATTCTATCTTTGGATTTAACTGCTCCTTTTTCTGTTGCCATTATTTCACTTCCTTACTTTAATTATTTAGTCTCTTTATGAGCTGTATGTGCTTTGCAGAATTTACAATACTTCTTAAGTTCAATTCTCTCAGTTGTGTTTTTCTTGTTCTTCTTTGTGATGTAATTTCTTTGCTTACACTCTGTACACGCTAATGTGACTCTATCTCTCATCTATCACACCTCCTACTATCCAATGGGCTCGATCTATGTTAATTTACTGTTTAGGGCATACTATGCCATTATTACAGCACTACTAATATAACCTATCACAAATCAAAAATCATGTCAATAAATTTATTAACAGGTTATCATTAAAGGCTTGGAAAAAGACCAGGTCAAAAGACCCAGTCTTTATCAGATAATTCTTATTCGTAAACCTTAGTTACAACTCCAGCTCCAACTGTTCTTCCACCTTCTCTAATAGCAAATCTTAATCCTTCTTCCATTGCTATTGGAGTGATTAGTTCAATTGAGAATCTTGCGTTGTCTCCTGGCATTACCA
>JAUWAD010000040.1 GCA_030602225.1 Bacillota bacterium
TTATAATGAATCTATTAATCTAAAGAGGTGTAATATGGCTAAGTGGTATTATGCAGTAAAAGTTGGTAGAGAAGTTGGCATATTTAATACTTGGGATGACTGCAAGAAGCAAGTTATTGGATATCCCGATGCTAGATACAAAAAATTTTCTTCCGTGGAAGAGGCTAAGGGCTTTATTAACAATACTCCAAATAATGATATTGATGCATATGATGTAGTTGCTTATGTGGATGGTAGCTATGATCTGGAAAGTTG
The DNA here is from genome assembly GCA_030602225.1 of Bacillota bacterium. Taxonomy (GTDB): domain Bacteria; phylum Bacillota; class Clostridia; order Tissierellales; family Tissierellaceae; genus Gudongella. Next base: position 256 of record JAUWAD010000040.1, read on the forward strand.
TAGCTATAGCTACGGAGTAGTAATATTAGATGGTGGAAGTGAATATCATTTTAGCGGAAGAGAATTTGATGAAGAGTTATCTAGAATGAGAAATGTGGCAGGGGAGATAAAGGGATCAATGGTTGCCATGGACTGGGCTTTAGCAAATAATAAAAAGAGCATAGCAATTCATTATGATTACACTGGAATTGAAAACTGGGCACTTGGAAACTGGAAAACAAATAAAGATGGGACAAAAGAATACAAAAGGTATTATGATAGCATAAAAAATGACCTGGATGTTGTTTTCATCAAGGTCAAAGCACACTCGGGAAATAAATATAACGATATGGCGGATAAGTTGGCTAAGGAAGCTATTTAATCTACTTTTTCATAATCTACATTATTTCTGCTTAAAAGTACAAGGGCATAATCATCCACTCGATAATCATTCTTGTAATATATTTTCTTTATCCCTGCTTGAATAAGGGCTTTTGTACAGTTTAAGCAAGGGAAGTGGGTGACATAGGCAGAGCAGTTTTTAACTGAAATTCCCTCCTTAGCACAGTATAAAAGAGCATTCATTTCCGCATGGATTGTTGCAATACAATGTCCATCTCTCATTGTATGACCAACATCATCACAATGGGGATTACCAGATACAGAACCATTATATCCTGTGGAGACGATCCTATTGCTATCATTAACCAGTACACAGCCTACCCATGCCCTATCACAGGTTGATCTGCTGGCTACTAGTTCGGTTATTTGCATGAAGTATTCATTCCAATTTTTTCTATTAGACATTTGTGTCCTCCTGTTTTTAATATATTATAACATATTGATATAGAGTAGAAAATGGAATATATTGGGTATATAGACTAATATGAAAAGGAGGAGTACTTATGTTAAAGGAGTTTAAAAAATTTGCTTTAAGAGGAAATGTTATGGATCTGGCAGTTGGTGTTATCATTGGAGGTGCTTTCGGTAAAATAGTAGCATCCCTAGTGGCGGATATTATAATGCCCGTTGTTAGCTTGTTCCTTGGAGGTACTGATTTTTCTAGTTTATTTGTAAGCCTTGATGGAAACACATATGAAACCCTAATAGCTGCTCAGGAAGCAGGAGCAGCAACATTAAATTATGGTATGTTTATTATGGCAATTGTTGATTTTTTGATTATAGCATTTTCTATCTTCTTTATAGTTAAGCAACTAAATAAGATGAAGAAACCAGAAGAAGTTAAGGAAGAGGCACCTACAACAAAGGAATGTCCTTATTGTAAGACAAATATTGCAATAGAAGCTACAAGATGTCCAAATTGTACTTCTCAATTATAATTAAATGAAGGTGGTATAATGTATGGATTGGTTCTAGAAGGTGGAGGGGCAAAAGGATCATATCATGTTGGAGCCTATGAAGCTATATTAGAATGTGGCCTGGAGATTGTGGCTATTTCAGGAACATCAATTGGTGCACTAAATGGAGCAATGATTGTCCAGGGGGATTTTGGTTTGTGCAGAGAACTATGGGAAGATATATGTTATTCTAAGATAGTTAATGCAGACGATGAAGATATAAAAAGACTAAGACAGCTAAAATTAAATATTGAGGATATAAGACACTTTGGTATGAAGTTAAAGGATGTCATAAGTGATAGAGGATTTGATATTACGCCATTTAAAAATATGCTCAATAGGTATGTGGATGAAGATAAAATCAGAAAATCCAACATTGATTTTGGAATAGTTACAGTTAATTTAACTGATTTCAGGGCTGCTGAGATTTTTAAGGATGATATTCCTGAAGGCATGATTAAGGACTATCTTTTGGCTTCCGCTTTTCTACCTGTATTTAAGAATGAAAGAATAGCGGGGAAGCATTATATAGATGGAGGTTTGTATGATAACCTGCCTTATAGAATGCTAAGTAACAAAGGGTATAAGAAACTTATACTTGTTAGGACCCATCCAGGGGAAGAGACGCTGATTCAGGATGAGTCACTGGAGGAAGTAATAATTATAACTCCTTCAGATGCCATAGGAAGGTCATTCACTTATGAGAAAGACATATGTAGAAGAAATATAAAATTAGGTTATTACGATGGACTAAAGGCCATCAAGGGATATGTGGGGAATCACTATTACTTCTATTCAAAAGGAGACAAATTTTATACTGATTATCTAATGGGTTTAGATGATAAGAAGTTGGATAGATTAAGTGATTTATTTAATATTTCAAATTCAAATAAGAGAAGAGCTTTATTTGAGGAGATCATACCTAAAGTATCAACCATCCTAAATTTAGGCAGAGAATCTAATTATGAGGATATAGTAATTGGGTTGCTTGAAAGGGTAGCAGGTCAGCTTAAGTTGGAGAAATTTAGGGTTTATAGTTTTGAGGAGATGTGTGATGAGATTAAAGGCTTAGAATCCAATATCCCCAGTTATAAGGATAGGTTTAATGGAATTTTGGGCAAAATTGAATCATTGAGTTTAAAAAATAAGGAAGAGATATTGACCCAGGTTGTTGATATTATGTTCTTGGATAGGATTTAGGAGGAGAAATATTGGATATAGAATTACTAAAGGAGACAATTAAGAAGAGAACTCCTAGACCCATGGATGTTAAAGGTAAATTTGCAGTGTTGATACCATTGGTAATGGTTGATGGTAAATGGAATATTCTTTATGAACTTAGATCGAAGGATCTAAAAGCTCAACCTGGGGAGATATCCTTTCCAGGAGGCAAGGTTGAAAAAGGTGAAAGCTTTAAGGAGGCTGCCATAAGAGAAACGGTGGAGGAGCTTCTAATTGAAGAAGATGAGATTGAGTTATTAGGAGAGTTAGACTTTTTAGTATCCTATGCAAACTTCACAATTCACTGTTTTCTAGGTAAAATTAACAAGGACATTTCACAGATACAACCAAATAGTGATGAAGTAGATCATATTTTTGCAGTACCGGTGGAGTTCTTCTTAAATAACGAACCAAGGGTATATGAACTGGGTTTGATAACTGAAAATAATGAGGAATTCCCTTACGAGTTAATACCAAGGGGTAAGGATTACAACTTCAGAACTGGGAGACATACTGTTTTATTTTATCTTTTCGAAGATTATGTCATTTGGGGATATACTGCAAGGATGACGAAACAGTTAATGGAAATAATTAAGGAAATATAAAAACACATGATTACTATTTAATATAGTAGTCATGTGCTTTTTTCATTTAAGGTGTCTGATTGATCCTATGATCAAAACTGCTGCGACAAGAGATGATAAAAGATCCGCTGTTGGACCGGCTGACCATACTCCAATTAATCCAAATATCTTGGGAAGTATTATTATAAGGGGTATCAAGAATAAAACTTGCCTAGAAAGGCTAAGTAGCATTGCCTGTTTTGGTCTTCCTGTAGCTTGGAAGTATGATGTACTAATAATCTGAAAACCTAGAATTGGAAGCATTAATAGAACTCTTCTCATTGCAGGTATGGCTATTTCCATCATGGTAGCGGCATTCTCAGTATCACCCACAAATAGACCAACTATGAGTTCTGGGAAGAACTGGGTTATTATAAATCCGAATGAGGTAATGGTAGTGGCAGCTATTATGGAGTATATTAGAGCCTTTTTTACCCTGTTGAATTTTTGAGCTCCATAGTTAAAACCCATTATTGGCTGTGCTCCCTGATTAAGACCAAATACAGGCATTAGGATCATCATGGACACTGAGTTTATTACACCCATTGTAGAAACAGCTAAGTCGCCACCATAATTCTGTAAGTTATTATTGTAAAGAGCTGTTACCATACTGGCAGCAATTTGCATGCTAAAAGGAGCAAAACCATTGGCTATAATTCTTTTAACGATACTAAATTCCAGTTTCATATACTTAATACCAATATTTAGTATGCTATTACCGGAAAGAAAATATCTAAGCACCCACACAGCTGATACAAACTGAGATATTATTGTAGCTAATGCAGCACCTTGAACTCCCATATTGAACACGAATATAAATATTGGATCGAGGATAATATTTAGTATGGCTCCAATAAGCATTGTAAACATTGCTACTTTAGGATTTCCTTCACCTCTTATGAAGTTGTTCATACCAAATCCAATTGCCTGAAATGGAGCTCCTATTAGAATAATCCTTAGGTAATCCATGGCATAACCTATATTAGACTCACTGGCACCAAATAACATCAACACCGGTCTTAAGAATATATAACCAGTTAGGCTAAGTATGATACCAGCTATAAATAGTAATAGGAGTGAGTTGTTGGCGATTTTGTCTGCTTCTTCCTTATTGCCTTCCCCTAATCTAATGGATACCAGTGTATTTCCACCGATGCCTATAAGCATACCAAAACCCATGAAGATAAGCATTAGTGGCATACCTACAAAGATTCCCCCTATTGCAACACTATCTACTCCACGTCCTATGAATATCCTATCCACGATATTATATAGAGCATTAACCATCATACCTACCATGGCAGGCACGGAAAACTTAATCAATAATCTTGTAATTTGTTCTGAACCTAATCGTTCAGCCCTAGATCTATTTTCATCCATCGTCTCACCTTTTCCTGTGTAGCTACTATAGAGATTATACTATATATGACAAAAATAACCAATTGCAAAAAAGATATTTGGTTTTGACAATTGTTGTGGGAGCTGATAACTTAAATATAAAGGGGGTGTGATTATGGATACATATATTGAAAAGGCAAAGATAAGAAGTTATAACTATGGAATTCTGCCTGATCAGAAGGTAAGTAAGAAGGTTGTTTCAGAGAGGGAATTGGATAGGATTATTAAGGAAAATCAAGAATTGATAACTGTTGCCAACCCATTCGTAAACCAATTATATAGTTTTGTAAAAGATACTAATTTTCTGGTAATTCTTACTGATGGAGATGGCTGCATTTTAAATATAATTGGAAATGAGGACATGATAGCCAGAGCTTATGATACTTTTCTGATACCAGGAGCGTATATGGGAGAACAGTACGTTGGAACAAATGGAATGGGTACTTGCATTTTTGAAGGATATCCTCTTCAGGTAACGGGGGAAGAACATCAAGTGGAGATATTTCATGGATGGACATGCTCTGGAGCACCAATTAGGAATCCCAAAGGAGATATTATAGGATGTATAGACCTTACTGGAGATATGAATTTGGTTAATTCTCATACCCTGGGAATGGTTGCAGCTGCTGGGACTGCAATTGAAAATATGTTAGCCTTAAAAGAAAGCTCAGATGAAATTAATAATAGTAAAAATTATATAGAAACCATTGTAAATTCAATACCATCCGCTATATTTTCCGCTACCCTGGATGGAAAAGTTAAGTTGGTCAATGATTATACCTATAATCTATTGGGATATGATAAAGATGAATTTAAGAAGTTAGATATATCTAAAATGTTTTTAAATTGGGAGGATATAGTAAGAAGAATTACAACGAAGGAAAGTATTTTTCAAGATGATGTTTACGTAAATATAAAAGCAAATAAAAATGAAGTAAACTTAAGTGCTTATCCTGTAAATGATGTATATGGGAAAGTAAATGAAATTGTTTTTGTAGTTAAGGATGTTAAGAAGATGAGAAAATTAGCCAATAAGGTTACGGGATCATTGGCAATATATACATTTGATAAGGTTATTGGAGAGCATGAGGAGTTTCTTAAAACAATCAGCTTTGCAAAAAAGATAGCTGACTCAAAATCCACAATACTGATTATGGGAGAAAGTGGAACAGGTAAAGAAATATTTGCCCAAGCTATTCAAAATGCCAGCAATAGAAAAAAAGAACCTTTTGTTGCTCTAAACTGTGGTGCTATTCCAAAAAATCTTATTGAGTCTGAGTTATTTGGTTATGAAGGGGGAGCATTTACAGGAGCTAAACCTGAAGGTCATCCTGGAAAATTTGAGGTGGCTGATGGAGGAACCCTATTCCTTGATGAGATTGGAGAGATGCCATATGAATTGCAAACAAGACTCCTTAGGGTTATAGAGGAGGGAACTGTCAGAAGAATAGGTGGATCAAGGGAGATTCCAATAGATGTTAGAATAATCGCTGCCACAAATAGAAATCTAAGGGAAGAGATGGAAAAGGGTAACTTTAGAAAGGATCTGTATTATAGACTAAATGTATTGCCCCTAAGACTTCCTCCTTTGAGGGAAAGAGTAGATGATATTCCACTACTTTTCAACTACTTTATGGAAAGAAAGGCTAATAAGCTTAATAAGAAGATGGTTCAAGTTAGTGAAGATTATATGGATAAATTAAAAGAATACTCCTGGCCAGGAAATATAAGAGAATTGGAAAATATGGTGGAACTTATTATCAACACTGAATCCATACCAATGTCCTTCCAGCAGGGAGATATTGAGTCAAAATCCTTAAAATCCATATATACTCCATTCACATTGGAAGAAGTCGAAGTAGAACACATAAAGAAGACTCTAGCGTATTATGAAGGGAATATAACTAAGGCAGCCAATGCTTTGGGCATAAGTAGAAATACGTTGTATAGAAAAATTGAAGGGAAGTAGTGTTCAAAAATAGAACATTGATCAAAAAATGAACATCAAAAAAAGGACAAGAGTGTAACAAAATGATACAGTTATGTATGACTGACATTTGTTACACTTTTTTATTATTTAAAATGGGCAAATTTAGGACAATTCAACACTTTAGTGTAAATCGATAAATTGGCATAATATTTGCATAATATAATGATAGAAGTAAAAAAAGGGGGATGAAAAATGTTTGGTTATAATGGTAAGGTAATGAGAGTTAATTTGACTGAAGGAACTATTAAGACAGAAGAACTGAATCATGAATTAGCAAAGAAGTTTTTAGGAGGTAGAGGTTTAGGTACTAAGATGATGATGGATGAAGTAGATCCCAAAGTGGATCCACTAAGTCCCGAAAACAAACTTTTTATAGTAACTGGTCCTATGACTGGAAACCCTGTAGCTACAGGTGGAAGGTATATGGTTGTTACTAAATCACCATTATCTGGTACTATAGCATCTTCAAACTCAGGAGGAAAGTGGGGAGCAGAGCTTAAGTTTGCCGGATGGGATGTGATAGTATTTGAGGGGAAATCTCCAGAACCTGTATACTTAGCTATTCAGGATGATAAAGTTGAATTGATGCCAGCTGACAAAATATGGGGAACAACTGTATCAAATACAACTAAGTATCTAGAGGAAAACTATCCAAAGGGCTCTAAAGTTTTGGCAATTGGTCCAGGTGGAGAGAACTTATCCATGATTGCAGCTGTTATGAATGATGAAGATAGAGCTGCAGGAAGATCTGGTGTAGGTGCTGTTATGGGATCTAAAAATCTTAAAGCCATAGTAGTAAAGGGATCTGGACTACCAGATGTTCCTGATCAAGATAAGATTAAAGAGCTTAATAAGAAGCAGTTGGCAAAGATTAAGGAAAATGGAGTAACTGGTCAAGGTCTACCCACATATGGAACTGCAGTATTAGTTAATATACTTAATGAATTAGGAAGTCTTCCAACCAACAACTTCCTTAAATCAGCATTCCAAGGTGCAGAGGAGATTAGTGGAGAAACTCTTGCGGAGAAATACTTAACTAAGAGAACAGCATGCTATAGATGTCCGATTGGTTGCGGAAGATATGTTAAAGTTGGTGATTGGGAAGGTGGAGGACCAGAGTATGAAACACTTTGGGCTTTTGGTTCTGATTGTGGATTAAGTGATATGGAAGCTATCATAAAAGCAAACCATTGGTGCAATGAAATGGGTCTTGATACCATATCAACTGGTGCAACCATTGCTGCAGCAATAGAGCTTCATGAAAAAGGTTATATAAAAGATGAAGATCTGGATGGATTAAAACTTGAATTTGGCAATAATACTGATATTGCTGAATGGGTTAAGAGAATGGGATATGGACAGGGTTTAGGAAAGAAAATGGCTATGGGTTCATATAGACTAGCTGATGAATATGGTGCTCCTGAGCTATCAATGACAGTTAAGAAGTTAGAAATGCCAGCATATGACCCAAGGGGAACACAAGGTCAAGGCTTAACCTATGCAACAAGCAATAGAGGCGGTTGTCATGTAAGAGGTTATCTAATATCTCCTGAAGTTTTGGGATTGCCAGAAGCATTGGATAGACTTGATACTAAGAATAAGGCTTCATGGGCAAAAATATTCCAAGATTTAACCGCTTCCATCGATTCCTTAGGAGTATGTTTGTTTACATCTTTTGCTTTAGGGGCAGATGATTACGCTGATATGTATAATGCAATTTGCGGTACTGATTTAACTGGTACTGACATTCTTCAAATCGGAGACAGAATTTACAATATTGAAAGACAGTTTAACCAATTGGCAGGAATTACTCCAGCAGAAGATACTTTGCCAAAGAGATTATTGGAAGAACCTATAGCAGAAGGCCCATCCAAAGGCCATGTAAACAGATTAAGTGAAATGCTTCCTGAGTATTATGAACTTAGAGGATGGGGTAAGGATGGCATTCCAACAGAAGCTAAATTGAAGGAATTGGGATTATAATGATTGAAATTGAAGTAAGATATTTTGCCACCTTAAGGAAGGATAATAAGAAAAAGGAAGTTCTAATACTTGAAGATGAATTAACAACAGGAGAGTTGGTTGATGATCTTCAGATTCCTAGGGAGGAAATAGCAATTCTTCTTGTAAATGGCATAAAGTCAGGTTTTGATGTAAGTATTAAGGACAAGGATATAATTTCATTATTTCCTCCAGTGGGAGGAGGTTAAGAGCTGGTTAATTCCAGCTCTTTTTACGTCCTATAAAAAGTGATATAATGTAAAAAAAGCGGTGGAGGGATTTTATGGATAGAGAGTATATAATGGCATTAGATCAAGGAACCACCAGCTCCAGGGCGATATTATTTAATAAGCATGGAGATATAATAGCAACAGCACAAAAGGAATTCAAGCAGTATTACCCTAAACCAGGGTGGGTTGAACATGATCCAATGGAAATATGGGGAACTCAATCAGGGGTAATTAGAGAGGTTATGGACAGGGCTGCAGTAAGGCCAGAGCAAATAGCATCAATTGGAATTACAAATCAAAGGGAGACAACGGTTATTTGGGAAAAGGAAAGCGGAAAACCCATATATAATGCCATTGTGTGGCAGTGTAGAAGAACAGCCAGTATCTGCAATGAATTAAAGGACAGGGGATTAGGAGAATATATAAGGGAAAATACTGGATTAATTGTGGATGCTTACTTTTCTGCTACTAAAATCAAATGGATATTGGATAATGTGGAAGGAGCAAGAAAGAAGGCTAACGAGGGAAAACTACTATTTGGAACCATAGATACATGGCTAATATGGAATCTAACAAGAGGTAAGGTCCATGCCACTGATTATTCAAATGCCTCAAGGACTATGGTTTATAATATTCACTCTCTTGAATGGGATGAGTTCTTACTTAATGAGTTGGACATCCCCAGATCATTATTACCAGAGGTTAGGCCATCATCATATTTGTATGGGTATACTGATGCCAATGATTTCAGAGGAAGGATACCCATAACAGGAGTGGCTGGAGATCAGCAGGCTGCACTATTTGGACAAGTTTGTTTTTATGAGGGCATGGCTAAAAACACCTATGGGACGGGATGCTTTATGCTTATGAATACTGGCGAGAAGGCTATCAAATCAAACAAGGGACTTTTGACCACCATAGCCTGGGGAATAGATGACAAGGTATATTATGCCCTGGAGGGAAGTATTTTTGTTGCTGGTGCCGTAGTACAGTGGCTTAGAGATGAGATGAAAATAATTAGATCCGCAGATGAAACGGAGTACTTGGCTTCAAAGGTTCCAGATACAAATGGTGTATATCTTGTACCAGCATTTGTAGGGATAGGTGCTCCCTACTGGGATATGTATGCAAGGGGCACCATAGTTGGAATTACCAGAGGGACAAAAGTTGAGCATATTGTAAGGGCATCCCTGGAATCAATCGCCTATGAAACAAGGGATGTACTTGAGGCAATGGAAGAAGATTCAGGAATTTCCTTAAAGGCACTTAAGGTGGATGGAGGAGCTGTTGTTAACAACTTCCTTATGCAATTCCAGGCAGATATTCTGAATGTAGTGGTGGAAAGACCAGTTACTAGAGAAACCACAGCACTGGGGGTGGCTTATTTATCCGGACTTAAAGTAGGTTATTGGAATGGACTTGAGGATATTGTTGATAATTGGAAGGTTGATAGGGTTTTTATCCCAGAGATGGATAAAGACCAAAGAGAAAGCTTATATAGGAATTGGAAAAGGGCTGTAGAAAGATCATTATCTTGGGATGAACAGTAGCAAAGGAGAAAGTAATGGAATATAGCATAATTGAACATAAAGGAACTAAGTTTCTTCATTTGAAGGAACTTGAGGATATAGGGTTAAAGAATTCCATGACCACTGGAGATATGGATGTGGGACTTAAAACCAACAAGGACATTGAAAGCATAAGATCTAATCTTAATAAAACCTATGAGTTTATGGGGATAGATCCTAAAGTATTATTTAATGGATACCAGACCCATAGTGGCAATATTGGCCTTATAAAGTCTCATGATGATGGTTTGGAAGGACCCTTTGGAAGGTACTTTCCAGATACAGATGGATTGATCACTGAAATGAAGGATGTTGCACTTATTACACGATTTGCAGATTGTGTTCCCATTATCCTTTTTGATACTAAGAAGAAGGTGCAGGGTAATATTCACTCAGGATGGAAGGGAACTCTACAGATGATAGGTAAAAGAGGTGTAGAGGCATTGGTTAAAGAATACCATTGTGACATTAAAGATTTGATTGCCATTATCGGACCTTCAATAGGTAAGAATGATTTTGAAGTTGAGGAAGATGTAAGTAGACAGTTCAGGGATGTATTTCCCATGTGGACTGATCTGATTGTTAAGAAGAATGAGAAAAAGTATTTAATTGATCTTCAAGAAATAGTATATAGAATGCTATTAGAAGAAGGAATGGGGAAAGAAAAAATTACAAAGATTGATATTTCTACTTATTCAGATCATAGATTTCACTCATATAGAAGAGACAGAGAAAACTATTCCCTAATGGGATTTGTAACAATGATTAAATAACAAAAAAGGGCGAAAGGATACTCTCCACCACAAGAGTATCCTTTCTTTGTTGTTTAAACCCGATATGTATTTAGAAGGGTCTTTCCCGATATCGCTTAATCTCTTCTGTTATTAATGGCAGAATTTCAAGGGCGTCACCCACAAAACCGATATTAGCAACACCAAATATGGCAGCTTCAGGGTCCTTGTTTATGGCTATTATATAATCAGATTTTTCCATACCAGCTAAATGCTGCACAGCACCTGATATTCCGCAGGCTATATATACTTTAGGTCTAACAGTTTTACCGGTTTGACCAACTTGATGATCCTTTTTTATGTAACCCTTATCCACAGCACCCCTTGATGCTCCCACTTCTGCTCCCATCATTTTTGCGCATTCTTCAAGAATGTGGAAATTATCACCTATACCTCTTCCACCTGAAACAATAATATCAGCTTTGGTTATATCAACTGCCATATGATCCTTTTGTAATACTTCCAATACTTTAACAGAATCCTTTATAGTTGAAATATCAACATTTCTTATATCCTTAATAAACTGTCTACCTGTATGTTTTTTAAGTTTTTCCATGACTCCTGGTCTTATGGTTGTCATTTGTGGACGCTTTGTTTCGTTAATTATTGTTCCGAACAGATTACCACCAAAGGCAGGTCTTGTTACGTAAAGAAGTGGAGATTCAAGGTTCTCTGGATCAAAATCCAATTTAGTAGCATCAGCTGTTAATCCAGTATCACACCTTGCTGCAACTCTAGGTGCCAGGTCTCTACCTAAAACAGTTGCAGGTACTAGAATTATATCTGGCTTATCGTTATTTATAACATCCATAAATAAGGATGTGAAAATTTCTGTACTATAGTGATTTATGCCTTCATTTTTAAGGTAAATCACTTTATCAGCACCAAAATAACCTATATCATCAATTAAGTGTTCATCATAATTTCCAATGATTAAACCAACTACTTTATAACCTAATGAGGGTCTGTTATTTACCAATCTTGAAGCCTCGCCAAGAAGTTCAAGAGATGAATCATGTATTTTACCATCTTTTACTTCACAAAAGACGTATATATCTTTGTAATCAGCTATATTCATATTTTATCTCCTTACTTTCCAATAAAGTTTAAATCCAATAGAGTTTCAACTATCTTTCGAGCAGAGGTTTTTCCATCAAGGTGAAGAACATCTGAATTCTTGTGAACTTCTTTAGTAAAAGTCTTTTTAACCTTTGTGGGGGATCCTTTTAAACCAATAATAGTTGGGTCAATTTCTAAGTCATCAAAAGACACTTGCTTTATTTCCTTGGTGAAAGCATCACTTATACCCTTTACAGTCATGTATCTAGGTTTGGCTGCAGTACTTAAAGTTGTAATTACACAGGGAAGAGATGACTCTATAATTTCATAGTTATTCTCTAAAGCTTTTTTAACTATTATTCTTTCCTTGGAGATATCAATTATATCATCCACATATGTTACTTGTGGTAGATTCAATTTCTCTGCAGTTTGGGGTCCAACCTGAGCTGTATCACCATCAATTGCTTGTCTACCTGCAATAATTAGATCATAGTCCACTGTTTTTATATAAGCAGCTAAAGTATTAGAGGTAGCCCAGGTATCGGCACCACTGAATTTCATATCACTTAATAGTACGCAATTATCTGCTCCCATGGAGTAAAGTTCCCTTAACATATTCCTTGCTTGGGGAGGTCCCATGGTTATACATGTGACATTAGCTCCATAACTATCTTTTAGTCTTAATGCCATTTCCATTCCTGCAAGATCATCCGGGTTTGTTATAGTTGGAACTCCAGCTCGAATTAGTGTTCCTGTTTCCTTATCTATTTGCATTTCTGTGGTATCTGGTACTTGTTTTAACAATACTAGTATATTCATAGTTCTCTCCCGTTATCTTAATATTTTACTTGCTATAACCATCTTCTGTACCTCTGAGGTTCCTTCGTAGATCTCGGTTATTTTTGCATCTCTAAACATTCTTTCAACAGGATAATCCCTAGTGTATCCATATCCTCCATGTAATTGAATGGATTTTGTAGTTGTTTCCATAGCAACTTCTGAAGCAAACAGCTTAGCCATAGCTGCTTCAGAACTGTAGTTCTTGTTCATATCCTTTAGGTATGCCGCCCTATAGACCAATAGTCTGGCAGCATCTATTTTTGTCTGTAACTCAGCAATTGTGAACTGGGTATTTTGGAATGCAGACAAAGCCCTTCCAAATTGCTTTCTTTCCTTTACATAAGATACAGCTTCATCAAGGGATCCTTGGGCTATACCCAGGGCTTGAGCAGCAATTCCTATTCTTCCCCCATCAAGAGTAGACATGGCAATTGCAAATCCTTTACCTTCAGGTCCAAGTAAATTTTCCTTAGGTACCATCATGTCCTTAAAAATAAGTTCCGTTGTTGAGCTACCCTTTATACCAAGCTTATGCTCTGTTTTTCCAATACTAAAGCCATCCATGTCCTTATCTACAATAAATGCTGATATCCCTCTGGTACCTTTGGATTTATCAGTCATGGCGAAGATAATATATGTATGGGCATAACCACCATTAGTTATGAATATTTTACTTCCATTGATTCTATAGAAATCACCATCCTTAACTGCAACAGTTTGTTGCATGGCAGCATCAGAGCCAGCATTTGGTTCAGTTAATCCAAATGCACCCAGTTTTTCTCCCTTTGCTAAGGGTATGAGATACTTTAACTTTTGCTCTTCAGTTCCATAAGTATAGATTGGATTTGCACCTAGGGAGGTGTGGGCCGAAAGGATTACTCCCGTTGTTCCACAAACTTTTGATAATTCCTCTACCGCTAATATGTATGTCAGATTATCACCATCTGAACCACCGTATTTACTCTCAAATGGAATTCCAAGCATACCAATGGTCTTCATTTTTTCCACTGTTTCCACTGGGAATCGTTCTAATTCGTCTATTTCAGCGGCTATTGGCATAACCTCTTGTTGTGAAAACTCTCTAAACAGCTTCTGCATAAGAAGTTGCTTTTCACTTAAGTCAAAACTAATTCCTTTATACAAAAAATTCACCCCTTAAATATGTTAATTTATTAACAAAAAAGCTCAAAAAAATATATGTATTTAAATATATACTACAATTAATATTATAGAACATAGAAAAATTAAATCAATAGCAAATTCCATATTTTGATAATTATTTATCAAAATACTATGATTTTTTCCACTTTGTTCGAAAAAATATTTTATTTATTGGTTTTTACAACATAGAATAATTAATTGCTTGCTGATATAATAATCAATCAAGCACAGCTTTAATTGGTTAAAATAATTAGAAGCAAATAGCAATAAATTTGTAAATTTAGACTATATTCTTAATGAGAGGTATAGTATTTAAATCAAAATAAAAGGAGGAGTAGTAGTATGAGCTTATTGATGGCATTTTCAGTAGTACTTATTGTTTTATCACTGGGGGATGTTGTATCTGCAAAAACAAAAGCATTTGTACCATCTGTATTCGTAGCGGCATTATTATTTTTATTTGGATTCTGGACATTCTTTCCAGCAGACATAGTGGCATTAGCTGGATTTCAAATGCCAGTGGTTTTGTTATCCATGTACTTATTAATTACTCATATGGGTACCATGTTATCGGTTAGGGAGCTTGCAAGTCAGTGGAGAACCATAGCAGTTGCATTAATCGGTATAGTGGGTATTATTGCACTTACTATGACAATAGGTGCAGCAATATTTGGATTTGAAACTGTTTTAGTAGCAACACCACCTTTAACAGGGGGAATAGTGGCAGCGATAGTTATGAGTGATGCTGCAACAGCCCTTGGTAGAGATGATCTTGCAATTCTTGCAATTATTATGTATGTTATGCAAGGATTTGTTGGCTATCCTCTTACAGCAATTATGCTTAAGAAGGAAGGAACTAGACTAATCAGTGGTTTTAGAAGTGGTGAAATAAAGCATGTAAAAGATACTTCCAAAGAAGAAGTTTCAGTAAGAAAGAAACTTATACCAGCTCTACCTAAAGATTATCAGACAACATATGTTTTATTGGCTAAGCTTGGTTTAACTGCTTGGGCAGCAGTAAGTTTTTCAGGAGCTATCAAGCCTATTATTGATATTTCTCCATTTGTAATGTGCCTGTTCTTTGGTGTAATTTCTCAAGAAATAGGGTTTGTTGAACAAAGACCTCTAAATCTATCGGGTTCATTTGGATTTCTTATTACAGTATTGATGGCATATGTTTTTGCTGGACTTGCAAGAGCAACCCCCGCTATGTTAGTTGAAATAGTAGTACCATTGGCTGTAATCATTATTCTTGGTGTAACTGGTATGGGTATATTATCAATGTTATTAGGAAAAAGGCTAGGATATACCAAGGAAATGTCATTTGCAGTGGCATTGACTGCATTATATGGTTTTCCTCCTAATTATATACTTACAGAGGAAGCTTCCAAATCATTAGCTAAAACACCGGAAGAAAAAGAGTTCCTTATGGATGAAATGCTTCCCAAAATGCTTGTTGGTGGATTTACGACAGTTACAATTGTTTCAGTAATAATTGCAGGAGTATTTGTAAAACTAATATAAATAAAGCGCCTCTTGAAGGCGCTTTTTACAAAGGTGGGGTACTATGCAAAGAATAAAATGCACTTGGAAGAAGGACATGTTATTTGAAGCCAAAGATGATCTTGGTCACAGTGTACTTATGGACCTAGGGGAAGAAGCGGGTGGAAGCAATTTAGGATTTAGACCTATGCCCATGTTACTGGTAGGATTAGGTGGTTGTATGGGAGTGGATGTAAAGATTATCTTGAATAAAATGAAGATAGATGTATCATCTATGGAGATGGATATTTTTGGAGAAATGGATGAGAGTAAAAGTCCTAAAACATATAAAAGTATAACTTTATCTTTTTATTTCAAAGGAATGGATTTAGAACAAGAAAAGCTTGAAAAAGCAATAGAATTGGCAAAGGTTAAATATTGCAATGTAAGTGCTATTTTAGGTCAAACCTGTGAATTAAGCTTTGAAGCAAAAATAGTTAAGGAGTGATTAAATGAAGACAAATCTAAGTAGGATTGAAAGGGATATAACTGAGCTTTCTAAATTCAATAGCAGTAAAGATGGTGGTTTAACAAGGTTCTCTTTGACAAATGAGGATCGATTAGCAAGGGAATATCTTAAGAGTGAGTTGGAGAAATTAAATGTTGAAATCTATGAAGATGCTGCGGCAACTCTATTTGCTAGAAGAGAAGGGACCGATCCAACAGCACCTGTGATAATGTTAGGTTCACACTTTGATTCTGTAAAAAATGGTGGTAATTTTGATGGTCCTGCAGGTGTTGTAATGGCACTTGAAGTATTGAGAACATTGGAAGAGAACAATATAAATACAAAGTATCCAATAGAGTTTGTTGCAATGATAGAAGAGGAGGGAGGAAGATTTGGTTCAGGAGTATTTGCCAGTAGAGCAATGGCTGGATTGGTAGATTATGCCCAGCTCCAAAGAAACAAGGATAGAGATGGAATATCAATGGCAGATGCTTTTAGAGACTTTGGATTTGATCCAGAGAAAATTACGGAGGCAAAAAGGGATAAAGAAAAAGTTAAGGCATTTATTGAACTTCACATTGAACAAGGTCCCATATTGGAAAGTTTGAACAAGGACATTGGGATAGTTGATTTTATAGTTGGAATTAATGAGTTTAAAGTAATCATAAAAGGAAGACCCGATCATGCAGGAACAACACCCATGAATATGAGATCAGATGCCTTAAGTATAGCTTCAAAAGTGATTGCTGAAATTGATGAATATCCTATTGCTGAAAATAACGGTACAGTGGCAACTGTAGGAGTTCTTGAGGTTAAGCCAGGTGCTGCAAATATTGTTCCAGGGCTAGTTGAGTTTACTGTGGATATACGATCCAAGTCTCAAAGTAGTATTGAAACAGTTCGAGACAAAGTTTTTTTAAAACTTGAATCATTAACTAAAGGAACAAAAACCACATTTGAAGTGGTGGATATGCTTAATGTTAAACCAGTGAAAATGAACCAACAAATGGTAGATATATTCAAGACTTGTGCAGATGAAAGAGGATTTTCCTATGAGAATATGCTAAGTGGAGCAGGGCATGATGCTATGATCATGGCTGCTGTGACGGAAGTGGGTTTAATTTTTGTCCCCAGTAAAGATGGAAGAAGTCACTCAAAAGATGAATGGACTGATTTTGATAAATTACAAAAGGGAATAGAAATAATTTATGAGACAGTATTAAAATTTGGGGAGGCTGAATAATGAGCATAAAGAATAAAGTAAAAGATTACTCTGAATTTGCAGTAAGTATGAGAAGGGAATTCCATAAGTATCCAGAAGCAGGCATGAAGGAGTTCAGGACACAGAAAAGAGTAATGGAAGAGTTGACTAAAATGGGAATAGAAAACTACCCATGTGCAGGAACAGGGGTTGTGGGAATTATCCAGGGAAAAGGGGAAGGTAAGACTGTAGCCCTTAGAGCGGATATGGATGCTCTGGAGGTTTTCGAAGAGAATGATGTGGATTATAAATCCACAACAGAAGGAGTAATGCATGCCTGTGGACATGATGCCCATACAGCAGGATTATTAACTGCAGCAAAGGTATTAAATGACCTTAAGGGAGAGTTCGATGGCAAGGTAAAGTTGTTATTCCAACCAGGAGAGGAAGTT
>JAUWAD010000090.1 GCA_030602225.1 Bacillota bacterium
CATTCAACCATTTGTCATAATCTAACCATTTATTAAGTTTAATATCCCTTTATAATCCCTGAGTATGTAAACTCCACTTTTTAGCTTGTACTCATCTGATTCTTCAACTATTTTATATCCTATTACTTTGTTATTTTCTATTAGTAAATCCAATCCATCTTCTTTTCCCTCAAGTAAGTTTGAAATGTCCTCCCATTTATTTAAAGTATCGATGTTTAAATGCAGGAAATATAATGAATACAAGTCATTTGTAGTTGATTTTCTAATAAAAATGTTAACTTCCTTAATGTTATCATCCCTCATTAACCAATCGGATCTCAAAATAGAGTAATACACTACATCATGGTAATATCCCTCTTTGTACAAAGCCTCTTTGTGTAACCCCTCTTTTTTCATACCGCATTTAACCATTATCTGCCCTGACTGTGGATTGTTATTAAAATGTCTTCCTATAATCTTATTTAACTTAGCTTCCTTGAATCCATAATGTATTATCTCAAGTGCACCTTCTGTTCCATACCCTTTATTCCAACTCTTTTTCCTAATCCAATATCCTATCTCACCCATATTATTCTTTTTATCTACACTAATAGAAAATGCTCCCACCAGTTCCTTAGATTTTTTGCAAACCGCAGCTAAAGTAAGCATCCCCTTTTCAATAAAGTATCCCTGATGTGATCTTATCCAATTTTGTGCAGTATCAAGAGTATATGGTTTTGGTATGTTCAGTGTAGTAAGGTAAATCTCTGGGTCATTCATTGCTTCATATACTTCCTTTGCATCTGATAATGCAAAAGGTCTTAAAATTAATCTTTCAGTAAGTAAGTTTGGTATCAAATAATCACCTGCTTTTCTCATATTTTACTACATGATCCACTACTTCGAATCCTAAATCCTTATACAGTTTAGCAGCAATTGTGCTTTCATATTCCAAAGACATACTTTTTCCCTCAAGCCTTAAAAGGTTTATTAAATACTTCATTAGCTGTGTTGAATAACCTCTATTTTGATAAGTTGGTAAAGTTGCAACACCTACTATTAATGCATTATCACTACTCTCAAACTCTGTTTGTGCCACCGACACTAATTTATCCATTTCATATAAACCAAACATGCGTCCTCTTTTACTATTAACTCTTGACTCCATAACTTCTCTAGGTGCATAGGCTTTAAATGTTTGTTTATATATTTCCTCTATTTCATCTAAATTTTTTACTTCTAATCTTCTAATATCAAGGTTCTTATCAATAGTATGTGTTGAATTCTCTATTAAAGTTGCCAGATAACTCTCTATATTCACCTCAGTAATTAAACCATGATCAACTAATTTCTTGCAGTATGATCTAGGTGCAATAATTTGCTTGAGGTTTAATTCCTTCAGTAGATTGCCTACCTCATCAACATCAAAATCACCAATAGGATAAAACTTTAAAGTGCCTGATCTTCTTAATAAAAGTATGCTTCTGATTTCATCTTTATAAGTTTGCAGAAAAATATTTTGGTATATCTCTTTATAACTTATCAGACCCAATAGGTTGAAGTAATTTCTAAGGGGATCCTTTAGAAGAATGTCATATATTTTAATCCAATCTTTACTGTCCAGTAACTCTATCATCACATCACCTATATTCTAAAGGTATTTTTAGCTGCTCGTTTTGCACCTTTTCCGAAGGCTTTAATTATTGTCATTGTATTGTCCTTCATGACAGATCCTAACATGGCACATGCCTCTATGGTAGCACTTCGCCTTAAGAGTCTCTTATTTGGCCTTGTGGTAGTGCTTAAGTACCTTTGAGTAATGCAGCCTACTCGTAGTGTCAGTAATGAATTTATTGATCCCTCTGTAATTGAATTAACTACTATATTTGTAACAGTTACAGCACCTGGAACTAATGTTGCCAGTCCTCCACCTAAAATGGATGCTACCAGAGGTTCTATTTGTTCATCTATTAAATCTAAATCCTCTATTCCACGAGCCATTAAAACAGTCCCTGCTACGTTTCCATATAATGCCATAAGCTTAGATAATGATGGTCTCTGTTCATAAATAAAAGATATTTCCCAAATCATCTTTATTAAAGTGCCTAAGACGAAAAATCCATCCAATACTCCATTCTGAGAAATAGCAGTGGTTAGAAAAACTCCAGTTGCTTTTGATTTTATAATATCTCTGCTTTTCTGGTTTAATAGTTCATAACCTCTTTCAACTTCCTCCTTGGCTGGATTATCCCGATTAACTCTAAAACCTAATTCTCTTAAGTATCTATTACTTTCAAGTCCAGCTCTAACTTTAATCAAATACTTTTCAAATTCTTCACCATCCTCATCTGATGGTAATTCAGGCATTTTCTTGTATCTTAAAAAACTAATCAAGGGAAGTAAAAACAGACTTGCCAAAATCACAACTAGAACAACTAAGGTTATGCTACCTAAAACTGGATGAATTCTACTCATAAAGTTTACAATTTGTATTACTTGATTAAACACAATTAGAACCAACAAAATCAGCAGGCCTATTCCCACTTTCATAAGTACTGAAGTAAATGCTCTTGACAACGATTGGTTATTTTCCATAAGGTCACCTATGTTTTCTTTCTCTTCTTATATTTTCTCTTAGTACTCTTTATTATCTCCTCTTTATCAACAGTTGGTTCTTTTAGTGTCACCCACATGGATGTCCCACCCTCTCCATCTGTTTCAATATTTAGAAAGTCGAATTTTCTGAGAAATTTTGACAGCTTAGTATCCCCATAATTTCTCACATCAAAATCTGGATACCTTTTAGCCAGTCGATTCCCTATTTCCCCCATATTCATTCTTTGTTCTGTACCATCGACTTCATCAAGCATCTTCTTGACTGCTAATTTAATAACACCTATATCTGTCATTCCCTTTTCACTTTGTTCCAAAGTCTGAATCTTTGTGTCTTCAATTAGTGCATCCCTTGTTTGGCTTTGACTTACTTCAATACCCATGCTTTTCTTCTCTGATTCTGCTAAAACATCCAAGTACTTAAATAAATTACACGCAGCAATAAAAGGTTTTGGAGTTTTTCTTTCTCCCATCCCAACAACCATCATCCCTGATTCTCTAAGCCTTGAGGATAACTTAGTAAAGTCGCTATCTGAAGATACAATGCAATATCCATCTACATTTCCAGAATATAGAATATCCATAGCATCAATTATCATCGCGGAATCAGTGGCATTTTTCCCGGAAGTATAATTATACTGTTGAACAGGTGTAACTGAGTTTTCCAGTAGAACCTCCTTCCATGCAACAGTATTGGGCTTAGTCCAATCACCATATATTCTCTTGTATGTTGCAACTCCATAGTTAGCGATTTCATCTAGAATGTACCTAATATATTTAGCAGATACATTGTCCGCATCGATTAAAACTGCAAATCTCTTATCTTCCATAGTTCTTCTCCTCTATCTCTTTTAGTATTCCCTCAGCTATCCTGATACCATCCACTGCTGCGGACATAATACCTCCAGCATATCCAGCTCCTTCTCCTGCAGGATAGACACCTCTTATGTTTGATTGAAGGTCATCTCCCCTATTGATTCTTATGGGAGAAGAACTTCTGGTTTCAACTCCTGTCATTAGGGCATCTTCATTGGCAAAACCCTTGATTTTTTTATCGAAATCGACTAGGGCAAGCTTTATGGTATCAGCAACAAATTCAGGTAAGCAATTCTTTAAATTTCCAGGTCTTGTTCCAGGTGTATATGTGGGTTGTATACTTCCTATACTTATGGAGTCCCTATCCAGTAGAAAATCTTCAACCCTCTGCACTGGAGCGTAGTAATTACTACCACCTTCTATAAATGCCAATCTTTCATATTTCCTTTGAAATTCCACTCCAGCTAGTGGATGCTGGCTTTCAAAATCCGAAGGTGATACACTAACCAGTAAAGCAGAATTTGCATTCTTATTATCTCTCATGTGTTCACTCATACCATTAGTAACTACCATATCATCTTCTGAGGATGCAGCAACAACATATCCCCCAGGACACATACAAAATGTATATGCTGACCTGTTATTATCATAGTGCCCTGATAGTTTATACTCTGCTGATCCCAATTTTTCATGCAAGAAGCTTTCCCCATATTGACTCATGTTAATAAGTTTCTGAGGATGTTCAATTCTAACACCTATGGAAAATCCTTTTTGTTGAATATTTAAACCTTTTTCATATATCATGTAAAAGGTATCCCTTGCACTATGACCTAATGCCAGTATAACCCGATCTGTTTGTATAGCTACCTGATTATTAACCATGACACCTTGAATAATTCCATTATCAATAATTAAATCAGTAACCTTTGAATTGAATTTTACTGTCCCTCCATTTTTGATTATTCGTCTCCTAAGGTTCTTAACCACTTCCCTGAGAATATCTGTTCCTATGTGGGGTTTATTCACATACAGGATCTCCTCAGGTGCACCTGCTTCAACAAAATACTCAAGTATCTTTCTGGATCTGGGATCTTTAATAAGAGTTGTTAACTTTCCATCTGAAAATGTTCCTGCTCCACCTTCTCCGAATTGAACGTTAGATTCAGTATCAAGTTTTCCAGATTTCCAAAACCCATCAACATCCTTAGCTCTTTCATCAACATCTTTTCCTCTTTCAAGTATAATCGGATCAAACCCCAGTTCAGATAAGATTAAGCCACAAAACAATCCCGCTGGACCCATTCCCACTATAACTGGACTCTTTCCAGTATACTCTATTCTTTTATATTCATAGCTGCTTTTAGCTATTTCCACAACACCTTTTTTCCTATTGTTTCTTAGGACTATCCTCTCGTTATCCAGTTCCAGATCTAAAGTATACACAAAACTTATTCTATCTTTTTTTCTTGCATCTATGGACTTTTTGTAAATTGACCATGACTTAACTGTACTTTTATTAACTCCAATTTTTTTACATGCTAAGTCCAAAAGGATATCTTCGCTTTCATCTAAATAGATTTTTATTTCAGGTATTCTAATCATATTGGCTCCTTTAATCAAATAATTCTACTCTGATACTCTAATGATATCATTAATTATCAATGAATTCTATAAATCATCTTTAAAAACTACATCAAAAAAACAGCATCACTGCTGTTTTCTTAAGAACTGAATTGCATCATCTATTAACAATGGTTTGCTGAAATAGTATCCCTGTAACATATCACAGTTTTTCTTTTCTAAATACATCACTTGACCTAAATTCTCCACGCCTTCTGCAACTACCTTTAGGCCCAATCTATGACTAAGAGATATTATATCTCCAGACAACAGATTTTCATCCATAACTTCACCTATATTGTTAATAAAGGTTTTATCTAATTTTATGCAGTCAATATTAAGTTCTCTTAATCTGGCAAAAGATGAGTACCCTGTTCCAAAATCATCCAATGATATTGTAATACCATCATCTCGGAGCATTCGAAGGGTTTTATTGACGAACTCATAATTGTCAAAAAGAACGGATTCTGTTACTTCTAAATTAACATTTTTAGGATTAATTCTGGAACTTATTATTCTATCCATGATTTTACTCCTAAATGAGGAATCCATCAATTGAACTCCTGATATGTTAACTGATATCTTCATCCCCTCATAACCTTCATACTCCAACTGTTTTAAAAATAATAAGGATGACTGAAAAATCCATTCTCCCAACCTATTTATTAAGTGTCTTCTCTCTGTAATCTCTATAAACTCTGTAGGCGAAACATATCCAAATGCATCAGTTTTTAATCGTGCAAGTGCTTCAAAGCCTACAGTTTTTTTACTTCTAGTATCAATTATAGGTTGATACACTAAGAAAAGTTTTTCCGTTCTAGGATCAACCAGACTTCCGATGATCTCTGACTCTATTGTCTCTTCTCTTCGTATCTTATTTAGCATGGCTTTATCGTAGAAAGCATGGGTTAGATAATTCCTACCATCAACATAACTAACTGCAATAGTTGCATCTCTTATAATCTCATCTGGTTTTTTATAGGTTCCATCAATTCGGACAATTCCCATGTTGATTTCCACAGTTCTTTTTTGACCTTGAGTAAAAAATTCCCTTTCAAGTATATCAACTATTTCAACAATATCTTCTTCCACTTCCTCCACCTTATTTGGATTGTCAATAAGCATAACAAATCTATCGGAAGAGAACCTAAATAGTCTGTGTTTTTCTGAATATAAGGAGTTTAACTTCTTTGATATTATTCTCAAAATACTATCTCCATATTCATATCCATATGTCATATTTATTGATTTGAAGTCATTTATGTTTATAAGCAGTAATAAGATGTTATTTTTATTAAGTTTTATAATCTCCTTTAGTTCATACACTAGAGACTCTCTATTTGGTAGTCCGGTTAAGGTATCATAATATGCCATCTTCTCAAGTCGAGAGTTATTTCGATATGTAACAACATTAAATATAATCAATAAGGAAAAAATTATAGTTAGGGCCACAGCACCAATAAATATGAAATCATTTATGGTGTCATTTGTACTTTTCAGCGAATGGATTATGGATAAAGTTCCCTCCAGTTCTCCTTCTATACTAACTGGTATAAGCACTTGAAAGGCATTCTCGCCCATATACTCAGTTATAAATGAATTTTCAGAGTTTTCTTCAATAGCAGTCTGAATCTCTTTAGATTCTACTCTGGATCCAATATGATCACCCTCGCTACTGGAGATTATAATACCTTCCCGATTAAAAAAACTCGCATTAAGAATACTTTCTTCTTCAAAAATCTTTTCAATTAACATTTGAATTTCAAATGTATTAAGAAATATTAATACTTTTTCAGCTAATACACCAATCTGTAGAAATCTTCCATCGCTTAGTCTATAGTATCCATATTTGAATAGAATCCCAGATTCAGTATCGGCTCTTACATCCTCCACGAAAAATGTCTCACCACTTGTTAGGAAGTTATTTATGGGATGTTCATCAGGAACCTTCCACCCTATAAAATTGCCATCCGATGACTGGATTATTTCTCTATTACTTGAATAGAGATAAATATTATCCACATTAAAAGTATCAGCTAATTCAGTCAGATTATTGAAATCATCATTCAATCCCATGTTAGCTACTGCAATCGCAACTGCCTTGATTCTCTCTTCCATTAAATTGGTGGTTATTTCCCTAGCATCAATGGCTGTTTCTAAGTTATTTGAGTAGCTTTTTGTCAATCTATATGATTCATCCTCCAAATGAGAGTAATTATATGTTCTTATGGCACTAATCATGAAATTGGTGGAAAAAATAAACACCAAAACAATTAAGATTATTGGTGTTGTTCCCATGAACTTATTTTTGTTCTTTTTTATAAAACTAGTTGTCTTCATATTCATCCTCAAAATTTATAATCTCCACTTAAGTTTATCATTCAATAGATGATTATGTCAACTAATCAACTCCTAATAAATAATTTAAAAATGTTGAAATCATCTTATTTAAGTCTTTTCCAAATTTCTAAATAAGTAATGTACCATCTTTGAACTGTATTTTCAAGTCTAAAGTAGTGGATAATGTAGATTCCAAATAGTGCTCCAAGTAATACCATCAACATTCCTGAAAAGAAGCTATCTTCACTTACTAGTAAGTATACTGAGAATAACAATCCAATACCGGTAAATAAAGTTACTATCAAGTGAACCAATCTTTCATTTTGAATCCACTTTATGAAACTTTCATGCAACTGCAACAATCTCTCAAAATCACAGGAAGGATCTTCAAGTTGACTATTTAACCACTTTTCATATGATTTTATCTTCTTATACATGTTATCACCTTTTAATTTCTCTACTCACTGTCCAT
>JAUWAD010000065.1 GCA_030602225.1 Bacillota bacterium
TATAATATCTTTGGTAATAGAAAGGTATCCTTATCAAGGGAGTTAACCAAGCATTATGAAGAGACCATTAGAGGGGATATGGAGCATTTGTTAAAGGTTCTAGATGAAAGAGAATTAAAGGGTGAAATGATCCTAGTAATAGAGGGAGCAACAGAAACCAAGGAAGAATATGATATTAAAGAAGAGCTGGAATACTTTATGAATCTTGGGTTAAGCTCAAAGGATGCCATAAAGGCTGTTGTTGATAAAACTGGATTAAGTAAGAATGAAGTATATAAGGAAAGTCTAAAGCTGAAATAACAAAACACTCAGGATAACCTGAATGCTTTATTATGCGGTCTACTTTGAACTAAGTTCAGTCTTGCAGCCTGGGCAAATATTTTTCCCTTTGAAGTTCTCGATATCCTTAGATTCACCACAAAAGATACATGATGGAGAGAATTTTCTAAGGATGATCTTATCCTCATCTACAAAAATCTCCAATGGATCCTTTATCTGGATATCCAAGGTTCTTCTTAGCTCAATAGGTATTACCACTCTACCAAGTTCGTCTACTTTACGAACTATACCTGTGGATTTCATTAAGCCACCTCCCATATAGGTTAACATAATAACCTTGGTAGAATATTACCATATTTTCAATAAAAAGTCAATCTTTTTCACAATATCACAGAGAAGTGGGTGAGCAAATGTACTCATTAAACAAGGATCTTTCCAACAGGATAAAAGATGTTAATACAGATCTTTCCAACCGATTCAATTCAATATTTAATAAGGATAAGGACAGGCTAAGGAATTTTATCCAGTCTAATGTTGGCATGATTTTAACTTTGGAAAAACTAACTGGTAGTGAACTTGAAGATATTAAGATTCGAGGCGGATTAGTTGGAGTTGATGGATCAAACAATAGAATGGGGGGAAGCTACCCCCACTATATAGAAGCCTTCCAGGCAATGGCTAAATCCACCATAAGAATGAATGAACCAATATTTGTATCCAGAGTTTACACTCCTTTATTGGATGAGAGAATACAAAATAATCTTGATACGGATGAAGAAATACCAGAGGAGAACAAGGACTCAATCCTTGCAGGATTGGAAGTTGAAGCTGCAATAGAGGCAGTCAAAAGGCTAAATCCTCATATAGTGTTAATGGATGGAGGTCTTATAAGATACAATATCTATGCTGCTGAAAAGTGGCAGGAGCTGATGCTACTATGTATAGAAAAGGACATTCTACTGGCTGGTGTGATAAAGGATATAAAAACATCAATCATTGGGGATGAGCTTAAGAGAAGCTTTAAGGATATTAATGGCATTCTCTATGATAGGGAACTTCTATATGGATTATTGAATTATGGAGAGTATATCCCCATAGGTGAAGATGTTAATAAAAAGGAAAGAAAGGGCTATACTTCAGCATTTATAAGGAGTTCCCTTCTTCCTATGGTTATAGGTCTTGATATTTTAAATGAGCAGGGACAATACCTGGAGTATATATCAAGACTGGTATTAAGCCTGACCCCTGAAAACAGCAGGGGAGTTCCTCTTTGGCTTGATATAGTGGATAAGGAAGTTAAAATATCCGATGATATGCTAAAAGCCTTACTAGAAAGGTATTTGGATAGGGGTATTTACCAGCGCTTCTTTGTCTCTGAAAGGGATAAGAGAAGTTAATCCATAAGGGAGGATGGTGTAAAGGTGAAGGTAGTTGGAATAACGACGCAACAGGAATTTTTCATTGGTTCAAAGGACAGAAACTTTAGAATCAACGAGTTTTTAATTATTCAGGACCCCTTTCAGGGAGATTTACTGGGAGAAGTGGTGGAGGCTAAGACCTTCAATAGGTATATTCCTTTAAATATATATGGTGATTTTGTGGATAATGCTGTTTTAGAAAGTCTTAAAGCCCTTGGATATGATGTGGATGAGGATACCATATATATCTGTAAGGTAAGACTTATCAATGAAGCCCTTTATCCCGTTGAGACAGGGTCTGATGCCAGGCTGCCAAAGTTTGAGGAAGTTAAGGATTTCATGGTTAGGACCTATCCTGAAGAAGGATTTGTACTTGGTGTAATAAGAAATACTGATGATATGGCTTTTGAAATGGATGAGGAATTAAAGGGTATTCTCCATACATTTGAAGATGGAGTATTAAAGGAACAAAGGGAACTTCCATATATAATGGATGTAAAAAGCATGCATCACTATCCCCATATTGGTATATTCGGAGGCTCTGGTTCTGGAAAGTCATTTGGTCTTAGGGTACTCCTTGAAGAGGTCATGCTCAAGGATATTCCAACAATCGTTCTTGACCCACACTTTGAAATGGACTTTTCAACCATTCAATCACACTTTGAGGATAGAAAGGAAATCTTTAAGCAGAAGTTCAAGTGTCTTCAGGTGGGAAGCCATGTGGGAGTTAAGTTTGAAGACTTAAGATCAGGAGATTTGAAGAATCTTCTTGATGCAGCAAGTCCTTTGACTGATGCCATGAACAATGTGGTGGATATTATATTCAGAAAGAAGGAATCCTATACATCCTTTTCCAATAGGCTTAAGATGTTAAGTGAAGCCCAGGAGGCTGGAAGTAGTGGTGAAATAGAAAACAGAATAAGAAATGCTAAGAATGATGATGAAAAAAGGGCATGGGAAGAAAGACGGAATATGTATCAGACATATGACAAAACCTGTCCATATAGTTCAGTTAGAGGGGTATTATGGAGACTTAACAGACTATATAACGAGGGGATATTCTCCAAGGATAGTAGGGAAATTGAAAGCTCTCTCCTTGATTCAAAATTGGTTGTGATACAAGGGAGTACCAGGATTCTTCAGGTTTATAGCACTTATCTTCTTAACACTCTTTATCACAGAAGAAGGGATTACAAGGATGCGCTATACAAGCAACTGCCGGCGGAGTTTTTTCCTCCTTTCCTTGTGGTCACTGATGAAGCTCATAATTTCGCACCAAAGGGATATGACTCGCCTTCAAAATCCATCATCAAGGAAATCGCTCAGGAAGGTAGAAAGTATGGCGTTTTTCTAACTCTGGCAACTCAAAGACCAACCCTGTTGGATGAAACAGTAACTGCCCAGCTAAATACCAAATTCATTTTCAGAACCGTAAGGGCTTCTGATATAGATACCATAAAGGAAGAAACAGATATTACCTTTGAAGAGGCAAAGAGACTACCTTATCTTAGGACTGGAGATGTGTTCATATCATCAGCGGTGGTGGGAAGGACCATATTTGCCAGAATAAGAGCAGCTTATTCCACCAGCCCCCATACATTAAATCCATTTGATGAGCTTTGGAATAAGTCTAAAGAAGATGATGATAGGTACTATGATATTATTATGAAGAAGCTTCCCATAAGCGAAGTTGATATGCTAAATGTGATCCAGGAGATTGAGAAGGAAGAAGGAATTACATTGACTCTGGGGAGATTAGAGGATAAATTACAATCTTTGGCAAAAAAGCAATATATTAAGAAGGAAGAAACATTTTTGGGGTATAGATATATAAAGGTATAACTATACCTTTTTTTCTAAATAAAGGATTTAGCCAATGAAAGCGATAAAGATATGGAGGCTTATATGAACGATATATTGGAAAAAAATTATTTCTACATAGAAGATGGGGAGTTGGATGCCTATCTTTTCCATGAGGGAACATTCTATAAATCATACGAGTTTCTTGGTGCCCATCCGTACAAGAAGGGTAAGAGAAAGGGTTATCGCTTTGTGGTATGGGCTCCCAGGGCTAAGGAAATATACTTAACAGGGGATTTTAACTTCTGGGACAACTTCAACTTGCCCATGAAGAGAATTGGTGGTAGTGGATTGTGGAATATCGTTGTTGAAGGTGTTAAGGAGTATGACAAGTACAAGTACAGAATTATCGCTGAAACAGGAGAAGTAAGACACAAGGCTGATCCTTTTGCATTTCATTCTGACACAAGACCCCTTAATGATTCCAAGGTATACGATATAAAAGGATACAAATGGAATGACAAGGATTGGATGAAGAAAAGAGGTAAGAATCTTCACAATAGACCTATTGCCATTTATGAAGTAAACTTATTATCCTGGAAAATGAAGGAAGATGGATCTCCTTATTCCTATGTGGAAATGTCTAAGGAGCTGGTTTCCTATGTAAAGAAGCATGGATATACCCATATTGAATTCATGCCCCTTACTGAATACCCATTTGATGGATCCTGGGGATATCAGGTAACAGGATACTTTTCTCCCACCAGTCGGTTTGGAACTCCAAAGGATTTAATGATTTTAATAGATGAATGCCATAAGAATGATATAGGAGTGATTCTGGATTGGGTTCCTGCTCATTTCTGCAAAGATGATCATGCACTGGCAAGGTTTGATGGAACTTACCTATTTGAGAGCCTGGATAAGGCAAAGGCAGAAAATGAACAGTGGGGAACTCTTAATT
This sequence comes from Bacillota bacterium, assembly GCA_030602225.1. Lineage (GTDB taxonomy): Bacteria > Bacillota > Clostridia > Tissierellales > Tissierellaceae > Gudongella. Next base: position 4,459 of record JAUWAD010000065.1, read on the forward strand.
TTGATTACTCAAAGCCAGAGGTTCTCAGTTTCCTAATATCAAATGCCCTTTACTGGCATGAGTATTACCATATAGATGGATTTAGAATTGATGCAGTTGCATATATGCTGTATCTGGACTTTGGAGGGAAGGACATCAGAAATATTCATGGTGGCAGGGAGAATATTGAAGCTATTGAATTCTTAAAGCGATTAAACTCCATCATATTCAAGAATTACCCCGACACCATGATGATAGCAGAGGAATCCACTGCATGGCCCAAGGTCAGTCATCCCCTGGATGAAGGAGGACTGGGATTTAACTTTAAATGGAACATGGGCTGGATGAATGACATACTAAAGTATATGGAACTGGATCCATTATATAGAAAGGATCATCACCAAGCTTTGACCTTCTCCATGATGTATGCATTTTCAGAGTTCTTTATTCTTCCCCTAAGTCATGATGAGGTTGTTCATGGTAAGAGATCCCTACTTGATAAGATGCCAGGATTTTATAACGATAAGTTCGCCAACTTAAGACTCTTATACCAGTATATGTATGCACATCCTGGTAAGAAGCTTATATTTATGGGTGGTGAATTTGGTCAGTTTATTGAGTGGAGAGACTATACAGGATTGGATTGGCATCTACTGGATTATGAAATGCATGGAAAGCTCCATAAGTTTACAAAGGATCTTAATCTGGTATATAGAGAGGAAAATTGTCTATTTGATAAGGACACATCATATGATGGCTTCCAATGGATTGAACATCATAATCATCAGGAGAGCATAATTGCTTTTGAGAGAATTGACCTTAAGGGAGAAAGGCTCATTTGCGTGTTTAACTTTACACCCGTTCCTAGGAATGATTACCCAATTGGGGTAATGGAGGAAGGAACTTACTATACAGTATTAAACAGTGACCATCAAAGGTATGGAGGAAGTACAAAGAGAGTTAAGAGTTATAAGACCAGGGAAGATATGATACATGACAGAGAGTACTCCATAGCAGTGGATATACCCCCACTTGGGGCAGTTTATCTAAAACTTAAAAAGGAGCAGACGAAGACTGGAGGGAAGAAAAATGATAGAAAATAAGGTTGTCGCCATGCTTCTGGCTGGAGGCCAGGGCTCGAGGTTAAAGGAGTTAACCAAAAAAATTGCAAAGCCTGCAGTACCCTTTGGAGGAAAGTATAGGATAATTGACTTTGCCCTTAGTAATGCAGCAAACTCTGGGATAGAGGATATTGGAATATTAACCCAATATAAGCCGTTTTTATTAAACTCCCACATAGGAATAGGATCCGCATGGGATTATGATAGAAATGTGGGAGGTTTGAGGATCTTGCCACCTTTTACATCAGAGGATGGTGGAAGATGGTATACTGGAACAGCCAATGCTGTATTTGAGAACATCGATTACATCGATGAGCAAGACCCGGAATATGTACTTATTCTATCAGGGGATCATATCTATAAAATGGATTATAATGAGCTTTTGGATTATCACAAGGAAAATGATGCAGATGTATCCATTGCTGTAATGGAAGTACCTTGGGATGAGGCTTCAAGATTTGGGATAATAAATGTGGATAAGAATAATAAGATAATCGAATTTGAAGAAAAACCAGAAAATCCTAAGAACAACATGGCATCCATGGGAATATATATGTTCAAGTGGGAAGTCTTAAGGAATTATCTGATAAAGGATGATGAAAATCCTGAATCTGACAACGACTTTGGAAAGAATGTTCTTCCAATGATGTTAGCTGAAGGAAATAAGATGTTTGCATGGGTATTTGATGGATATTGGAAGGATGTAGGAACAGTAAGGAGCTATTGGGAAGCAAATATGGACCTGCTTGATCCTAACAACACCCTTAATCTATACGATAAGGATTGGAGAATATACACTAAATCAAGAAATCTACCACCACAGTATATAGCCAGAGGATCTGATATAAAGGATTCCCTAGTCAATGAAGGTTGCTATGTAATGGGTGAAGTAAAGAGAAGCATATTATTTAGTGATGTAATAATAGAAGAAGGTGCAATTGTTAAGGATTCAGTGATCCTTTCAAATTGTGTAATCAAAAAGGGAGCTAGGATATACAACTCAGTTATACTTGAAGGAGTGAATATAGAAGAGAACGCCACAATCGGTTCAGAGGGGGACAGCCATATATATATGGTATCAGATAAGAACATTATAAAGGAATAGGAGGGTTAGAAGATGGAAAAATGTCTAGGAGTAATTAGTGCAGGTAATTTGGAAAACAACTTTGGAGCCCTTTGTATCCACAGACCAGTATATATGCTGCCATATGGTGGAAGGTACAGACTGATGGATTTTAGCGTATCCAATATGGTAAATAACGGGATCAAGACCATTGTGGTATATACTGGTGAGAAAATAAGATCAACCATGGACCATATTGAAAATGGTAGACCATGGGATTTGGATAGAAGATTTAAAGGACTTATTCTATTTCCACCGGTAACCCATGGATATACTTCCAATAAATACGGTGATATTCCCCAGTTCTATTCAACCATGGATTTCTATGAAACCGTTAGAGAGGATACTATATTCCTAAATCATCCTAATATAATCGCTAAGGTTGATTTAAAGGCTGCCTTTAAGTACTTCAAGGAAACAGATGCTGATATTACCTTCATATATAAGCCCCAAAACGATCCATGGGGAGAGTATGTGAACTGTGAGAAGATTAGCTTAGATGAAGATAATAATCTAGAAACCATGGGAATGAATTTGGGAACTGAAAAAGAGTTCAACATGTTCATAAGAAGTGGATTCATGAAAAAGGAAGCATTCATTAGGCTGGTGAAGGAAGCAATTGAAAAGGGAGATAGTGATTATTTACTGGATGCAGTTATTAGAAATAAGGATAAGTATAAAATAAATGGATATAGGTTTGATGGACATGTGGAAAATATCAGAAATTTAAAGAGTTTTTATGATGCAAATATTAATCTGTTAAAGAAGGATGTGGCCAGGGAGTTATTCTATCAAGGTGGAACCATCTTCACAAAGACCAAGGATGAGCCTTCAACCCTATATACTGAAAGCTCTAAAGTTCAGAACTCATTAATAGCAAATGGTTGTGTAATAGAGGGAACAGTGGAAAACTCAATAATATTCAGAGGAGTTACCATTGGAAAGGGTGCCTTGGTTAAGAACTCGGTGATAATGCAGAAGGCAGAAATCCACGATAATGCCGCCGTTGTAAACTCCATATTGGATAAGCAAGCAGTAATAGGTGAAGGGGTAAGGATTGCTGGAAGCACTCTGATGCCTTATGTGGTGGAAAAAAAGCAAGTAATAAGAAAGGATTGATCAGATGAAAATACTATATGTAGCCTCTGAATCAACTCCATATATAAAGACTGGAGGTCTTGCGGATGTGGCAGGATCTCTTCCCTATGCTCTGAATAGAGAGGGGCATGAGGTTAGTGTTGTTATTCCACTGTATTCTAAGATTCCATTGGAGTTTAGAAATCAGATGAAGCAAGAAGCATACTTTTATGTGGATATGGATTGGAGGCATCAATATGTGGGTGTACTATCCATTGAGAATAAAGGCGTTAAAACCTATTTCATTGACAATGAGTACTATTTCCACAGACATGCAATTTATGGACTAATGGATGATGGAGAGAGATTCATATTCTTTAATAAGGCAGTAGTCCAGATGATAAAGGAACTGGACTTGGATATTGAGATAGTCCATGCCAATGATTGGCATACTGGTCTGATTCCTCTTTACTTGAAGGACTTTGGAAAAGGGGATGAAAAGTACAGAAAGATAAAAAGCGTCTATACAATCCATAACCTTAAATATCAGGGGATATTTCCTCCTTCAGTAATGTCACTGGCTGGTCTTTCAGCGGAATATTTCAATGAAGAGGGAATTAAGTTCTATGATACAATCAATTTCATGAAGGCTGGTATTGTCTATTGTGATACTTTGACCACTGTATCCGCATCCTATGCCCAGGAGATCAGATATGAGTTCTATGGGGAAAACCTCCAGGGGATAATAAGAAAGCACGAATACAAGTTAAAGGGAATAGTTAATGGAATTGATTATGAGATATTTAACCCTGAAACAGATACCATGATTCCCTACCACTACAATGTGGAGAATATGGAGGGGAAATACAAGAACAAGGAAGCACTACAAAGACACTTTGAGCTACCAGTAAACAGAGATATCCCTGTTTTCTCAATGGTATCAAGGCTTGTTTCCATGAAGGGGCTAGATCTTATAAGATATATTCTAGATGAGTTGCTTCAGGAGGATATTCAAGTTGTAATACTGGGAACTGGGGAACATGAATATGAGGAGATGTTTAGACACTTCCAATGGAAATACCCAAAGAAGCTGTCTGCCCATTTATACTTCTCAGAAAAAGAATCCCACCTGGTATATGCCGGATCTGATCTGTTTATAATGCCATCCCTTGCTGAGCCCTGTGGTATATCCCAACTAATAGCCCTTAGATACGGAACATTACCCATTGTAAGGGAAGCTGGTGGTCTAAAGGATACTGTAATACCATATAATCAGTACACTGGAGAAGGGACTGGATTTTCATTTTCCAATTACAATGCCCATGAGCTATTATTCGCCATAAAGGGTGCCCTTGGGGTTTATGATAACAAGGAGATATGGCATAGTCTAGTTCTCCAGGCAATGCTGGCAAAACATGACTGGGAAAGTTCTTCTAAGGATTACACCAGTTTATATAGGGAATTGATTGATTAAAGTTAATGGAAGGACATTAAAATTCAAGGAGAGTGGTTTCCATGGAGAATCTTGACCAAATGAAATTGCAGTGGCACAAGGAAGAAGCAATAAATTGCTTTAACAGGACTTGGGATCTAATTGATAAGAAGGATCGAAGCCATGAAGAAGACATTCAGATGATACATCATGCCCATGCGTCCAGATACCATTGGCAAGTAGTTGGGAAGCCCTTAAATTGGGTTAGAGGTGAGTGGCAGATCTCCAGAGTCTATTCACTCCTTGGAATGGGAGAAAGCGCACTTTTGCATGGAAGAATTTCTCTGGAACTTTGCAAACACAACAATATTAAGGATCTTGATCTTGCTTTTGCATATGAAGCACTATCAAGAGCTCATCATGTACTGCACAATCATGATAAAAGTGGAAATCACTTTAATCACGCAATGGAAGCCTCTCAAGGAATCAGTAATCCAGAAGATAGAGAGTACTTCTTAAACCAGCTAAATTCCATAATGAGATAGATAACATTATGAATACATTAAGTTATTATTAGAGGTGTTTTAAATGGATGACGTTAATAGAATAGGACAAAAAATTCAAGATATATTATACCAGCATGGAGCTGTGTCCATATACGAAGCCTCACCAAGGGAGTTGTACCGAGCCCTTGGTTATTTCGTAAGGGAAGAACTGGGTAGACAAATGTATCTGACTGATCAGACACTGGGAAATGGGGTAACTTTGGTGTATCTATCCATGGAGTATCTTCCAGGTTCAATCCTAGAGAAGAACATCGATTATCTTGGTATTAGAGAAGAGCTTAAAAAAGCCCTGGAGGAGTATTCCTATGATCTAGAGGATTTATTATACCTGGATGGAGAGATTGGCCTTGGTTATGGAGATTTGGGATATCTATCCAATGCATTACTGGATACATTTGCCAGTTATGATTATAATGCCATAAGCTATGGATTATTATATAGGGATGGGTACTTTTCACAGATCATAAAGGACTATGAGCAGGTGGAAGAATTGGATACCTGGTGGAATAGAGGGAAGAACTGGCTTTATAAGGGTGAGAATGTGTACACTGTGGAAACTGGAGGAAAGGTGAATGTTTCCGTGGGAGAAAAGGGCCTTATATTCAAACAGGTGGATACTGATAAGCTAAATCTTCAGTACTATGACCTTCCATATGTTGGATATAAGAATGGAAGATGTCAGAGGTTAAGACTTTTTGATCATGAAAAACTAACCAGAAATTTCTATCCTAAATCATCTTCTCCAGAGGATTTAAGAAATAGATTTCAACAGGAATATCTGTTGGTATCAGGGGCTGTGTCTGATGTTATAAGGCAGCATCTGGAGATGAATAGAGAGTTGGATTCCCTGGGGGATAATTTTCTATTCCTTTTGATGAATAGCAGTCTTCTTATAGCTATTCCTGAATTTATGAGAGTTTTAGTGGATATATACAAGATGGAATGGGATGATGCATGGAGAATTACTGCTAAGATGTTTTTCTTTACGCCACTTCTATCCCTGCCTGATGCCATGCTTACTTTGGATAGCAATATGTTTAGGGAGTGGCTACCTAGATTGTGGATGATATTAGAGGAGATCCACCATAGATACCTTCGTAGTCTGGACCAAGAGAGTGATCTTAAGGGTGAGGATAAATCTCAAGCAACCATACTTTGGGATGATAAGATAAGACTTATAAATATCGCTAAAGCTGGAGCCCACCAGGGTCCACCAGTGGGTTATCCCTTGGCCATTTCCCATAGGAGATGGTTAGTATCAGGAAATCAGAGATTAAAGGATTTGCTATTTGAGACCATAGGAGATGGCTTCATAACTGAACCAAGGAAGGTATTGGAAATATTAAATCTAAAGGAAGACAAAACCTTTATTGATAAGCTGGAAGATGTTAGATACAAGAATAAGGAAAGGCTAAGTAAGAGAGTATTCTTAGATGATAGAATAATTTTAAATCCCCATAGCATATTTGATGGTTATTTAAATGAGATAAGCACAGATAATAGACAGCTACTTCTTCTACTAAGTATTATAGATTCATACCTTAGTCTTAAGGATAATCCAAACCTGGATATTGTACCCAAGGTATTCTTCATTGGAGGTAAGGCGGGTAGAAAGAATCTAGCTGGGAAGGAGACAATAAGACTGACCTTAAGATTACAGGAACTAATAAATAAGGATATTACCATAAAGGATAAACTAAAGATGGTGTTTATACCTGATTTATCCCTGAAAAAAGGGGAGTATGTATATCCTTCCATTGATATTAATGAATCTCTAATTACTCCTTCAAAGGGGGACCTTCATATTGGGGGCTTAACATCCATGATAAATGGAGCTGTATCCCTTGCCAGTAAGGATGATACCAACCTTATGATAAGGGATAAAATAGGAAGTGATAACATTAAGGTCTTTGGCATAACTGAAGAGGAAGTAAAAAAAGAATATCATACAAAGTCATATAACTCCCATGAGGTATATTACTTGAATAAGGATGTAAAAAGAGCAGTTGATACCCTTCTTGGAAGGGAAGGGCTGTTTAATAACAATGAATTTAGGCTTTTATATGAGCTATTGTTAAAATACAATGATCATAATTTTGTAATGAAGGACTTTCTATCATACAAGAATGCAAGAGAACAGTTGGAGAATGAATATCTGGATAGTGAAGTTTGGATTAGAAAGGTAATTTCCAATATTGCACTTATAGGCGAGTTCTCATCTGATGTGGTTGTGGATAGGTATAGAAGAGTCATGTGGCAGAGTAATAAGGGGGAATAACACTATGGAAAAATATATATCAGATAAGCCTCTAGGAGCCATATACTCCAAGGAAGGAACCTTGTTTAGAGTGTTTTCTCCTTTAAGGGATGACATCAGACTTAGGCTATA
>JAUWAD010000006.1 GCA_030602225.1 Bacillota bacterium
ATGATAGACCACACTGTATTAAAGGCTGATACAAAAAAAGAGGCAATTAAAGTATTGTGTCAGGAGGCTATGGAGTATGGATTTAAGGCTGTTTGTGTTAATCCTACTCATATAGAGTACTGTAAGGAACTGCTACAAGGCTCTGATGTCCTGGTTGCAACAGTAGTTGGTTTTCCCCTTGGAGCAAATACCACTGAGACCAAGGTGTTTGAAACCAAGGATGCAATAATTAAAGGTGCTGATGAAATAGATATGGTTATAAATATAGGAGCACTTAAGGATGGGGACTACCAGTTGGTTAAAGATGATATTGAACAGGTGGTTAATGCATGTGGAGATAGGGCTATTGTAAAGGTTATAATTGAGACCTCTCTACTTAGCCAGGATGAGAAGGTAAAGGCTTGTGAGCTATCCATGAGTGCTGGAGCTCATTTTGTTAAAACTTCCACTGGTTTTAGTACAGGAGGTGCTACTCTGGATGATGTGGCACTAATGAAGTCCATAGTTGGTGACAAACTTGAAGTAAAGGCTTCTGGTGGAGTCAAGGATTATGAGATGGCTCTTAAGATGAACCAGGCTGGTGCCACAAGAATTGGTACAAGCTCAGGTATTGCTATAATAAAAGGCCAAAAATAAAGGGGCAACCCTTTATTTTTTAATTTATTTATTATTTTTAGCTAAAATGGGTAATACTATGGAGTAAACCCATTTGAAAGGAGAGCTTGCATGAATATAAGTAGAATTAATATAGGAAATGGAATCTATTTAAACAAGGTAATAACAGATAAATTTAAGTCAAATTTCATAAGTATAAATTTAATTCGACCACTGGATAGAAGTGAAGTAACCAAGAATTCACTATTATCATATGTACTTGGAAGGGGAACAAGTTCCCTACCTTCAAAGGCTGTTCTGGAGAGGAAACTTGAAGAATTATATGGTGCCCACCTTAGTGTTAACATTAACAAAAGAGGTGAGAGACAAATTCTCAGGGTTTCCATGGAATGGGCTGATTCAAGATTTACAAAGGATGATACCTATGAGAAAAGTGTACTTGAAGTTTTCAGGGATATAATGTTCTACCCTGATTTAAAGGATGGTCTATTTGGTGAATCAATAGTTGAAGGTGAAAAGAAGAATCTTATAAATAGAATAGAAGCTAAGGTCAATGATAAGAGAACCCTGGCATTAAATAGATGCATAGAGGAGATGTGCAAGGGGGAAACCTTTAGCATTTACCAATTAGGTTACGTGGAGGATGTTAAGTCAATTACAAATACATCCTTGACAGATCACTACAGAGGGATCCTTCAAAATTCTCATATGGAAATAGTATATGTGGGGGTGGAAAACCCATCTATCCGTGAGGATCTGATACCACAGGAGTATCTTAATAGGAAAGATGTTTTAATTGTACCTAGAGAGATTATACCAAAGGATAATTTCACTAAGAATCACATTGTGGAAAGAGAGGACATTACCCAGGGGAAGTTAGTTGTAGGATATAGAAGCAATATACCTTATGAGGATGGGCTTTATTCAGCCTTGTTGCTGGGAAATGAAATATTAGGGGGAGGACCAAACTCCAAATTATTCAAAGATGTAAGGGAAAAGAACAGTCTAGCCTATTATGTGGGAACTAATCTGATTAAGCATAAGTCCATAATACTACTTGATGCTGGAATTGATATCAATAATTATCAGAAGACGATGGGCTTGATTAATGAAATGTTTGAAGATATGAAAAATGGGAATTTTAGCGATGATGATATTGAAATTGCAAAGAAAGCTATCAAAACATCCAGCCAATCCATAATTGATAGCCCCCACTTGATGGGTGAGTTCACCCTTGGAAAGGTTATCTCTAAGGATAATAGGAGTCTTGAAGAGATGATTGAGGATATTGAAAAAGTAAGTAAGGAAGATATAATTAAAGCTATGAACACAGTGACTCTGGATACCATATACTTCATGACATCTAAGGAGGTGGAGCAAGGTGAAACGAATTAGTAATGCCACATTAAATGAAGAAATTTACTTTGAGAATCTGGAAAATGGTATAAAGCTTTTTTATTTTCCTAAGAAGGATTTTACAAAAAAATATGCCATATTTACCACTAATTATGGCTCAATACACAATAGATTCAAAGTAAAAGAAGATGGAGAGTTAATTACTCTTCCTGAGGGGATAGCCCATTTTTTAGAGCATAAGCTATTCGAGGATGAAGAGGATGATATATTTACTAAATTTGCACACAATGGTGCTTTTGTAAATGCATTTACAAACTTCAATCAGACATCATACTTGTTCTATTCCACGGATAATTTCTATGAAAATCTGGACTTACTTGTTAACTTTGTGCAAAACCCCTACCTTACCGATGAAAATGTTGAAAAGGAAAAGGGAATCATAGCCCAAGAAATTGAGATGTATCTGGATAATCCCAAGTGGAGAGTATTCTTTAACTGTCTAAAGGGCTTATACCACAATCACCCTGTAAGAACTGATATTGCCGGGACTGTAGGAAGTATAAAGGAAATTACCAAGGAGGATCTGCTAAGGGCATATAACACATTCTATCATCCATCCAACATGGTATTGTTTGTTGTGGGAGATCTGGATATGAATAGGGTCCTGGAAACCGTTAGGAATGCAGGAAAGGAATATGAACCAGTGGATGATACACCTGTTGTAGTATTTGATAATGAGCCAACAACAGTTAATGAAAGACTTATAGAAGATTATATGTCCACATCAAAACCTCTATTCTATTTAGGCATAAAGGATAATGACCTGGGACAAAGGGGAGAGGAAGCCATCAAGAAGGATATAACCACCAATATCATTCTTGATATGTTATTTAGTGACTCCTCTGATTTCTATCACAAACTTTATGATCAAGGACTTATTGATAAGAGCTTTGGTGCATACTATACTGGGAAAGAAAACTATGGACATTCCTTTATAATTGGACAGACCCATGATCCAAAGCTACTGTCAGCATTAATTCTTGATGTATTCAAGGATTACAACCAATTTATAAATGAGGATAACTTTTCCAGAATAAAGAAGAAGGAAATTGGTCAATTCTTAATGGGTTTTAACTCCATAGAATTTATAGCCAATAATCTTACGGATCTCTATTTCCAGGATTTTCTTCTAATTGATTATCTGGATGTTTTAAATAGTATCGAGTTTGGAGATGTTGAAGATAGATTAGGAAGTCATTTTAAAGAGGAGTTTAGCACATTATCAATAATTTGGCCAAATAATGGCAATGACTTAAATAGGGAAGGTGATAAATAATGGATCCAGTTGCATTTAGAGTATTTGGATTTGAAGTTAGATGGTATGGGCTGTTAATAGCCATAGCAGTATTGTTAGGGACAATCCTTGCATTAAGAGAGGCAAAGAGAAAGGGAGTCAAAGAGGAATCCATAATTGACATGTTATTATTTGCTGTACCTGGTGCCATCATAGGAGCAAGATTATACTATGTTATATTCCAGTGGGATTATTATAGCCAGAATCCAGGAGAGATACTGAATTTAAGAGGTGGTGGGTTGGCCATTCATGGAGCAATAATAGGAGGAGCATTGGTTGCTTATGTATTCACCAAGGTTAAGAAGATGAACTTCTTTACAATAGCAGACATTGTGGCACCTAGTTTAATCCTTGGCCAGGCAATTGGAAGATGGGGGAATTTTGCCAATCAGGAAGCCCATGGGGGTCCTACTGACCTGCCTTGGGGAATTATGGTTGATGGAGTAAAAGTCCATCCTACTTTCCTTTATGAGTCCATCTGGAACTTCCTGTTATTTGGTTTTCTATTATGGTATAGAAGGAAAAAGGCAAAGGCTGAAGGAGAGGTATTTGCCATATATCTAGTCCTTTATTCAGTGGCCAGATTCTTTATAGAGGGTCTAAGGACGGATAGCCTAATGCTTGGCCCTATAAGGGTTGCCCAGTTGATAAGTGTTATAATCATAATATCTGGAATTGCCTTTATAAGATACAGTAGAAAAAAACTATAGAAGAAAAAAGCTTAAGCTTAAAGAGAAATCTTTAGGCTTATTTTTTTGCCAATTTTCACTTAGGACTAAAGTCCCAAATTATCACTTTAACTCACTAAATGTGTGGAACATTTCCTATATATGGGTTAAAATATAACTAAAGTGGGGCGAAGTGGAGGAAAGTGGCAAATAACACTAAAAGGTGGAGAAGAAAATGTTTATAGGTGAATATCAACATTCCCTAGATGACAAGGGAAGAATAACAATTCCATCTAAATTCAGAGATCCTTTAGGATATGAGTTTGTTATGACTAAAGGCCTTGATAATTGCCTATTTATCTACCCCAAAAAGGAATGGGAAGTAGTTGAGAACAAGCTAAAAAGTCTTCCATTTACCAATAAGGATGCCCGAGCTTTTATAAGATTCTTCTTTTCTGGGGCTACTGAATGTATTTTAGACAAACAAGGTAGAGTGGTAATCCCTGGAAACTTAAGAGAACATTCAAAATTAGACAAGGATGCCGTAATAATTGGAGTATCCACCAGACTTGAAATATGGAGTAAGGATGAGTGGGATAATTACAATGATGATGATAATCTTAGCTATGACAGCATAGCTGAAAAAATGGCTGAACTAGGCATTTAAGGGGTGATAATATGGAATTCCATCATATATCAGTACTGTTAAACGAAGTACTTGAAGGGTTGAATATTAAAGAGGACGGAATTTATGTTGATGGCACCTTAGGTGGAGCTGGACACTCCCTGGAAATAGTTAAAAGGTTAAGTACTGGAAAACTAATCGGAATTGACCAGGATACAAATGCTTTGGAAAAGTCCAAGGTTGTGCTCAAGGATCACATTGATAAGGTTATTCTAGTTCACAGTAACTACGTAAACATCAAGGAAGTATTAAATGATTTAAATATAGATAAGGTTGATGGTATCCTATTGGATTTAGGAGTATCATCCCATCAACTGGATACAGAGGAAAGAGGTTTTTCCCACAACAAGGATGCTCCTTTGGACATGAGAATGGATACCAGCAGAGAATTTTCCGCATGGAATGTGGTAAATCAATACTCTGAAGAAGAACTGACAAGAATCCTGTACCAATATGGAGAAGAGAAGTGGGCAAAGAGAATAGCTGAATTCATTGTAAAAGAGAGAAGCGAAAAACCAATTGAAACAACCCTTCAATTAGTAAGTGCAATAAAGAAGGCAATACCAAAGAAGGTCAGGATGGAAGGACATCACCCTGCAAAGAAAACATTCCAGGCAATAAGAATAGAAGTAAACGGGGAACTGGATGTTCTAAAGACTGCAATTACTCATATGGTGGAGTGTCTTAATCCGGGAGGTCGATTGGCAATTATTACCTTCCATTCACTGGAGGATAGGATAGTAAAGGATGAATTCAAGGAGTTGTTCAAAGATTGTATTTGTCCACCGGAAATGCCCCAATGCATATGTGATAAGAAGAGAGAAATTAATATTATAACAAGAAAACCAATAGTTCCTTCCAAAGAGGAATTGGAAATAAATCCAAGATCAAGATCCTCAAAATTGAGAGTAGCGGAGAAGATTTAGAAATAGAAGATAGTCTGCAAGGAGGAGATACTATGTTAGCTGAAAAGATAATGTATGATCAGTTTCCAGAGTACATAGAACCACAAAAAGTTAAGAAAGAAAAATCTGTGGTTAAAAAGAAGACATCTGCTGTGAACAAGCACATGTATATTTCCCTTGCACTGATTCTATTAATTACTTCTTTATTTATACTCAATGGATATGCTAAAATAACTTCAGTAAGACTTGAAATCACAAAATTGGAGAATAGCAAAATTCAGCTTGAAAAGGTTAGAAATGATTTATCTGGTACCCTTGAAGGCCTTAAAAATACTGCGTTGATCAGCGAAGAAGCCATTAAGAGTTTGGGAATGATCTATCCTGAAGAAGGACAGGTAGTATATTTAACAGTTGATGATACTGTATATAGCCAAGAGTATAAGATATCTTTTCAAGATAGAGTTAGAAGTGTAATAAGTGTATTTTCCAGCTTGTTCTAGGAGGAATAGCATTGAGAAAAATATCGAAATCTACAAAAAGACGATTAAAGTTTACTTTGTTCTTAGTGACTTTAATCGTGTTTTTTTTAACTTATAGGCTTGTAAAGATCCAAATAATCGATGGAGAATCACTTAAGACAGGAGCTCTCCAGCAGTGGACAAAATCCATAGATATTAAGACTGACAGAGGTATAATCTATGACACCAAGGGTAGAAAGCTAGCTGTTAATGTTACTGCATTTACCCTGTGGGCAACTCCATCAGATATAAAGAATCCTGAGGAAGTTGCTAGGGAATTGTCCTCTATAATAGATATGGGATATGATGAAGTGTATTTGAAGCTTACCAAGGATGTCCATGTTGAAAAGATAAAACAGTGGATTACCAGGGAAGTGGCGGATGAAATAAGAGAAAAGAATTTCAGGGGCATATCCATAGTTGATGATAACAAGAGATACTATCCATTTGGAAGTTTTGCATCATACATCCTTGGATTTACGGATATAGATAATAATGGCCTTTATGGAATTGAAAGAGCATATGATAAGTACCTTACTGGCATACCTGGAACTTGGGTAAAGGCTACAGATGCTGCTAATAGACAGCTACCATATGATGGTGAGAAGGTATTTGAACCAGATAATGGGAAGTCTGTTGTACTTACAGTTGATGAAACGATTCAGTATTTTGCCGAGGTTGCAGCAACAGAGGCTTTGATTAACAACCAGGCTAAGTCAGTTTCAATAATAGTTATGGATCCAAAAACAGGAGATATACTGGCTATGGCAAATAAGCCAGATTACAATCCTAATACACCAAGGGAATCCCTAGACCCTGAGACAAACATACAATGGTCACAACTTCCCTTAGAGGAAAGGCAGAACCGTTGGTATGAAATGTGGAGAAATTATGCAATTAATGATATATATGAACCAGGCTCAACTTTTAAAATTGTAACAGCTGCGGCAACTTTAGAGGAAGCTACATCAAATCTTAACTCCACCTATTACTGTAATGGATTCATCAGGGACATTCCCGGAGTGGTATTAAGGTGTGCCAGCTGGTTTAAACCCCATGGACAACAAGATTTTTCAGAAGCATTTGCCAACTCTTGTAATGTTGCCTTTGTGAATATGGCCAGGGAAGTGGGCAAGGAAAAAATGTTGGAGTATATAAAGGCATTTGGATTTGGGGAGTTGACTGGAGTGGATCTACCTGGAGAGCAAAGGGGAATTATACCTACAAATGCCCAGAGCATAAGAGAGGTAAATCTGGCGACTTTATCCTATGGTCATGGTATAGCTGTGACACCTATTCAGATGATTAATGCAATTTCCGTGGTGGCAAATGGTGGAAACCTTATGACACCGAGATTTGCAAAGAGTATCCTTGATGAAAACAACAGGATAATCGAAAATTTCGACCCTGAATTAAAAAGACAGGTAATTTCTGAAGCAACGGCAAAGGAACTGTTGGGGATGCTGGAGAAGGCTGTAATTGAGGGAACGGGAAGAAAAGCCTATGTGCCTGGATATAGAGTTGGTGGCAAAACAGGTACCGCCCAGAAGATTATAGACGGAAGGTATGTAGCTGGAAAATATATATCCTCATTTGGTGGAGTTGCTCCGGTTGATGATCCAAAAATCAGCGTATTGGTCATTGTAGATGAGCCCACAGGCATATATTATGGAGGAACAGTTGCCGGGCCTTATGCTCAGATGTTAATTGAAAACACTTTAAATTACATGGAAATTCCAAGAAAATACACTCAGGAGGAACTGGAGAATATCAGTGAAGTAGTTGTGGTACCAGATGTAACAGGTTTAAGGATATTTGAAGCTGGTGGTATAATCACAGACCTTGGATTGAAGTATACCACTGAATACGAGATTTTCACCAATCAGTCAAATGTACTTGATCAGTACCCTGCAGCAGGTAGTGAGCTTACCAAGGGTTCAATTGTTGACCTATACTTGGATTATGGGGAAAGCAATCCTAATCTGAGTACGGAAATTGAAGAGGGAAATTAATATATAAGGCAACTATCTGGTTGCCTTATTAAGATTTATTTAATCTGCACTAGCAAATACATCAAAACTCTACTATAATAGGAATGATATGGATAATAATTTTTACTGTTGAGAGGAGATAGTATATGACATTTGTAACACCCTCATTACTTGCCCTAATATTTGGATTTGCAAGTAGTGCAATATTGGGTCCGAGGATAATTCCTTTATTAAGAAAATTAAAAATTGGACAAAGTATAAGAGAAGATGGTCCTGCATCCCACTTGTCAAAATCAGGTACTCCCACAATGGGAGGTATAATATTCATAACTGGATTCCTAATCGCACTAATAACAAGTGGAATAGTTAATTCAAAGATATTGGCAATAGTTATATCAACTTTGGGATTTGGATTGGTTGGATATCTGGATGATTATATTAAGGTTGTAAAAAAGAGGAATCTAGGTCTAAGGGCATATCAGAAGATATTAGGACAGGCAGCAGTAACTGCATTTCTTATATTCTACTATATGAATTACATCCATACTGATTCCCATATTATAGTTCCATTTTTGAAAACTAGCATTAATTTAGGAATTTTGACAGTACCTTTTTTAGTGTTTGTCATAGTAGGTACGGTAAATGCTGTGAATCTTACAGATGGCCTAGATGGATTGGCAACAGGGTTATCAATAATTGTATTTTCAGCATTCGCATATATAACATACAAGGCTGGATATACGGATATTTCAGGAGCTACCCTAGGTCTTGTGGGAGCTTTGGCTGGTTTCTTAATTTACAACTACAATCCTGCCAGAATATTCATGGGAGATACAGGATCTCTAGCTTTGGGAGGTGCCCTTTCAGCAATAGCGGTTATTTCAGGAACACCTTTGTTCATTCCAATAATAGGGGGAATATTTTTTGCTGAGACATTGTCTGTAATGATTCAAGTTGGATTTTTCAAGTTAACCAAAAAGCGGTTCTTTAGAATGGCACCTCTTCATCATCATTACGAACAAAAGGGATGGAGAGAAATAAAGGTAGTGTATGTTTTCTGGGGAGTGACATTAGTCCTTGGGATTATTGGAGTATTAGCCTATTAATGGATGTGATTAAGATGGATATTAAAGATAAGAGAATACTTATTTTTGGCCTTGGTTTAACTGGGATTTCAGCCCTAGGGGCTTTAAAGGCCTACTGGGGGGATATTTCTGTCTATAATGACAGTTCCAAGGAAGATATAGAATCTAAACTAATTGAGAACAATATAACAGGTATTCAGATCCTTAGTGACTTTAATAATATTGAAAATATAGATTTAATAATTAAAAGTCCCGGAATTATGCCCTCTCATCCATTGATAAAAAGGGCTGAAGAATTGGGCATACCCATAATCAGTGATATTGAACTGGCTTATTGCCTGAGGGGTGATAATCTCTTTTATGGAATTACAGGAACCAATGGGAAGACAACATCCACAGTATTAGCAGGTAATATTTTCAGAAGATGGAATCCAAATACCCATATAGGTGGGAATGTTGGTGTTGGAGTTTTAGGAGAAATAAGCAATATATCAGAGGATGATATTTTTCTTCTGGAACTAAGTAGCTTTCAGTTGGAACATACTGTTACCTTTAAACCAAAGGTTGCCCTTATATTAAACATCACACCAGATCACATTGATTGGCATGGCAGTATGAAGAGTTACATGAACTCGAAGTTTAAGATTTTTAGAAATCAGAATAGGAATGATTATCTAGTACTTAATTATGATGATGTAAATCTTAGAGCTTTGAAGGGTAAGACAAACTCCAATGAGATTTTCTTTAGTCAAAAGGAAATTCTAGATAGGGGAATCTACTTAAAAGGTAATAGCATCTACTATAATGATAAAGAAGAGAAGAAGATATTAGATATAAATGAAATCAAGATACCAGGAAAACACAATATTGAAAATATAATGGGAGTCGTAGGACTATCCATAGCAGCTGGTGTTCCCGTGGAATTAATTAGAGATGAGATCGTGAAATTTAAAGGTGTTGAACATAGAATAGAATATGTGAAGACCATAAAAGGAGTTAAGTATTACAATGATTCCAAGGGAACCAACATGGAGTCAACCATTAAAGCCATAGAGGCACTAGATGGACCGTTGATACTTATAGCTGGGGGATATGACAAGGGATCAACCTTTGATGAGTTGATTATGGAATTTAAAAATAAAGGAAAAAAATTAATAGTATTTGGTGCCACAAAGGACAGATTCGTGGATGCTGCTAAAAGAAATGGATTTGAAAACTTATTTTTAGTCCATGATCTTAAGGAGGCAGTGGAATTAAGCCATAGAATGGCAATAGAGGATGATACAGTACTTCTTTCCCCAGCATGTGCAAGTTGGGATATGTATAAGAACTTTGAAGAAAGAGGAAATCATTTTAAGGAATTGGTGACAAGACTAACGGAGTGATCTTATGAAGGCAAGGAAGAAGACAAAAAAGAATGAACCTGACTTTCTAATACTAATTACAACAACTGCTCTTGTTTTTTTAGGAATTATAATGGTATATTCGGCCAGCTGGCCAGAGGGAACAGTTAGATTCGAAAACGGGGCTTACTTTGCTACCAGACATATTTTCTGGGCTATAGTTGGTTTTATTGGTATGATGGTTATGATGAATATAGACTATACCATTTGGAAGAGATTTTCACCATATATATACATTCTTGCCATAGTACTGGGATTGTTGATCTGGTCTCCTATGGGGATGGAGCTTAAAGGGGCAAGAAGATGGCTGAATTTCGGATTTACAACATTTATGCCTTCTGATGCGATTAAGCTTGGAAGTATAATATTCTTTGCAAGCTTTTTGGCAAATAAGAAGGATAGGGTAAGAAACTTCTTCCATGGAGCTATTCCTGCATTCTTCTATATGGGATTATCTGCTGTACTTATATATCTTCAGAAGGATCTTGGAACCACAATAGTTATGGCTGGTACAATGGGTGCGATGTTTTTTGTGGCAGGAATGCATCTATCATTAATTGCGGTATTCGGTTCCCTTGGTTACATTTTCTTCAAGTATGCAATCAGTTCTGAGGGTAATGAGTACAGAATGGCGAGAGTGCTCATGTTTAGAGATCCATTTCAGGATAGACTGGGTGATGGATGGCAGCTTGTCCAATCTCTATATGCTCTAGGGTCTGGAGGAATTCTTGGAGTTGGTCTAGGTCAAAGTAGACAGAAGTTTTTCTACATACCAGAATCATACAATGATTTCATTTTCTCTATAATTGGGGAGGAACTGGGACTTGTTGGTGCGGTGTTTATCTTGTTACTATATACAATTCTAATTTACAGAGGTGTTATTACTGCCATAAATGCTAAGGACCTATTTGGATGCTATTTAGCCAGTGGTATAACTGCCCTTATTGCTATCCAGTCCTTTGTAAATATTGCCGTCGTTACATCAAGTATTCCTGCAACTGGAATAACACTACCACTGATTAGCTTTGGTGGTACATCATTGGTATTTGTAATGGCAGGAATAGGGATACTTCTGAATATTTCTCGGTATTCAATTAAAAAGGATCGGAGTGTTATAGATGAAGGTAATAATTAGTGGTGGAGGAACTGGGGGACATATTTATCCTGCAATATCCATAGCTGAAGAAATCAAAAAGAATAATAAGGATGTTGAAATCCTATATATAGGTACCAAGGGAAGTATGGAGGAGGAGCTGGTTTCAAAGACGGATTATCAATTTAGGACCATACGGGTAAAGGGAATGCCAAGAAGATTGAACAAGAAATCTCTAATAGCCCTTAGGGAATTGATGGTAGGATTATCCCAGTCAAAGAAAATACTCAAGGAATTTAATCCTGATGTGGTAATAGGAACAGGTGGATATGTTTCTGGACCCATAGTATATGCTGCTTCAAGACTTAACATACCCACTGTTATTCATGAACAAAATGCATTTCCAGGGATTACAAACAAGATTCTATCAAGATTTGTTGATAGGGTACTAATAACCTTTGAGGATTCAAGAAAATACTTTAAAAACCAAGACAGGGTAGTATTAACTGGGAATCCCATAAGAAGTGAAATCCTCACTGTAAATAAGGAAGAAGCCTATGGGGCGTTAAAAATAAAAAAAGATAGACCATTTATAATTTCCTTTGGAGGAAGTGGAGGACAGAAAAGTCTTAATAGGGCAGTTCTAAAATCCATGGAAGAATTTTCCAATGAAAATTATCAATTACTCCATATTACAGGTAAGAAAAACTATGATTCCTTTATGGAGGAACTAAATAGTATGAATTTGAAATTAAATGAAGATATAAGAGTTGTTTCTTATTTTAACGAAATGCCCAAGGCTCTTAATATTGCAGACCTGGTTATAACCAGTGGAGGAGCTATTACTCTAGCTGAGATTTCCTCAATTGGAGTGCCAGCAATACTTATACCAAAGGCATATACAACGGAAAATCATCAGGAATTCAATGCCAGATCTTTTATGAATAAGAATGCAGCAACCATGATACTAGAAAAGGATCTAGATGATCTTAACTTATTTCTAGTGGTTAAGGATCTGGTGATGGACAAGATGAGATTAAGTGAAATGAGAAGTAATTCCAGAACCTTGGGAAAGATCAACTCAAATGCATTGATATATAATGAGGTTGAAAAATTGATAAATAAATAGGTGTGATATTATGAAGGAAACTCGTGTGGAGAGAAAGAGAAGAAAAAGAAGATTTATCATAAAGATTATTGTCTTCATGCTATTTATTGCTGCTTGTGTAGTCTTTAGTTTAAAATCAAGTTTCTTTCAAATCAATGAAATAAACATATTGGGGAATTACAAGCTTGAGACAGATGAAATTCTAAGAGCTTCTGGACTGAAGCTGGGGGATAATATCCTACTTGTTAGCAATAGGCAAGTAAGGAGCAATATCACCAATCTTCCCTATGCAAAAGACGTGGAAGTAAAGAGAAATTGGCCCAAGGGAATTGATATATCCGTAACTGAAAGACAACCCTATATCCAGTTTGAGAATGGATATAGCTTTGCAATGGTCGATAATGAAGGAATATTTCTTGAAAACTCAATTACAAAGATCAGGGATATTCCATTGATTAGAAATATATCATGGCCTAAGCTTAAGTTTGGAGCATCAGTACTGGAAAATGAAGAGACAATTGTATTTAGCGACTTCTTCAATAGCAAGGAAATTGAGGATATTACGAGAAAATTCAGTGTCATACTCTCAGAAGAGGATAATAATATTAAAATTGACTTAATAAATGGAGTGCTAGTTGAATTCGGACCATTGGATAATGTAAAATATAAATTGAGAATGTTAAATGAGATCATCCTAGATATTGAAAAAAAGAATATACCGACGCGAATGATAATTATGAATAAAGGAGAACACCCTATTGTTGTAAGAGATGATAGGTAGGGGGGATAATATGAAAATTAGAGTAGAATATATAGCTCTGTTTTTAGTTTCTCTTATTCTTGGTTTAATTTTATCAATTCAGTTTAGAACGATCAACAAGACCGTGGGAGAAGGAGCACTTCCCACCCAGAGAGCCCAGGAGTTGGCAGTTGATCTTAGAAAGGCTCAGGCTGAAAAAGAAGCACAGCTAAAACTAATCGAAGAACTGGAATTAAAAATAGATCAGTACGAAAAAAGTGGAATAGAAAACGATACGTATGCGGAAAATCTTTATAAGGATGCCATGAAGTATAGAATGCTTGCAGGGTATTCAGATGTTGCAGGTCCAGGGATAATCCTTGAGATAATTGATCCTCCCGTGGATATTCAATATGGAGAAGGTTTTACCATAATAGATGAGCTTGACCTTATATTGCAGGTTGTTAGTATTCTTAATGCAGCTGATGCTGAAGCCATAAGCATAAATGATCAAAGATATACTTCCTTTACTGAAATAGTAAGGGCTGGGAATCATATAGAAATTAATGGACTATCAACCAGTTCTCCTATTGTAATCAGGGCTATTGGTAATCCAGATACTCTTGAATCTGCACTGAGTATAAAATGGGGTATCGTATGGCAGCTTAGAAATTACGATTATGTTGTGCATTTAACACAGGATAAGAATGTTGTAATACCAAGATACAGAAGAGTCAAAGACTTTATTTACGCCAGTCCGGTTGAAGAAACAGTTAATTAGGGGGGATATATATGAAATTAACCACTCCTAGATTAATGATCATCATAGGAAGTATTCTAATTGGCATTATGATATCTAACCAGATGAAGCTGAATTTGGAGACCATTACTCCAGTGACTATAAAATCAATTATTGATTCCAAAAATGAATTGGATTCAATCAAGAGAGAAATACTTAATCTGGAAAAGACAATTGAGGCTAAATATAAGGAGTTGGAGCTACTTGAGAGTACTCAGACTGGAGAGGCAAGTATAGTGGACATTCTCAAGCAGGATGTTAGAAATAACAAGATTCAAGCCGGATATTCAGCTTTAAAGGGTCCGGGTATAGAAATAGTAATGTTTGATAATATAGATCTTGAGGAGTTATCATTTAACTTTTCTAATGATATAATACATGATGTGGATATATTGAATATAATTAATGATCTAAGGATTGCTGGGGCAGAAGCCATCAGCATAAACGACCAAAGAGTAATGTCCAGTTCAGAGATAAAGTGTGGTGGTCCTATTATAAGGATAAATGGTGTAAGTATTGGGACACCATTTATAATAAAAGCCATAGGTGATCCCCAGATGCTAATGGCATCGATTAATGCACCTGGAACATATGGACATACCCTTAGAACTGTATATGGAATTGGAATCAATCCATACTCCAGTGACAATATTGTAATACATGGATATCAGGGGATAATCCAATTTGATTATGCAAAACCTGTGGGAGAAGGTGGTTAAATGGGATATGCTTTAATAGGAATTTTAATAGGTGGTATTATAGGTTTTTTATTGCCTTATACGTATAACACTGCATATACCTTGTATATTTCTGTTGCAATTCTTGCCAGTCTGGATTCAGTATTTGGAGGAATCAGGGCTAATCTGGAGGGTAAGTTTAATACAAAGATTTTTGTGACTGGTTTTTTTGGTAATGCATTACTGGCAGCTTTTTTAGCATATATTGGAGATAGACTTGGAGTACCTCTATACTACGCAGCAATATTTACATTTGGAGGAAGGTTATTCGACAATTTCGCTCAAATTAGAAGAATTTGGCTAACAAAAGAAAGACCGGTTAAAACTACTAATAAGTAATACCCAAAGATGATAGGAGGAATGGGAATGTTTGATTTTGACGTAGATGTGGATCAATTTGCTAAAATTAAGGTTTTCGGAGTAGGCGGTGGCGGAAACAACGCAGTGAACAGAATGATTGAATGTGGAGTAAGGGGTATTGAGTTTATAGCTCTAAACACAGACAAGCAAGCTCTATACTCTTCAAGAGCAGAGCAGAAAGTTCAATTGGGAGAAAAAATTACCAAAGGTTTAGGGGCAGGAGCTAATCCTGAGATTGGTACAAAAGCTGCTGAGGAAAATAGAAATGATATTATGGAAAGTCTAAAAGGTGCAGATATGGTATTTATTACTGCAGGTATGGGTGGTGGGACCGGTACTGGTGCTGCTCCAATAATTGCAGAAATAGCCAAGGAGCTGGGAATACTTACAGTTGGTGTTGTTACCAAGCCATTTACATTTGAAGGCAAGAGAAGATTACAACATGCTGAAAAGGGAATTGAAGAATTGAAAAGTAGAGTTGATACTCTAGTCACCATTCCTAATGATAGATTATTACAAATTGCTGATAAGAAGACAACCATGGCCGATGCATTTATGATGGCAGATGAGGTATTAAAGCAGGGTATTCAGGGAATATCTGATTTGATATCTGTTCCAAACCTAATCAATTTGGACTTTGCAGATGTTAAGACCATAATGTTTGATAAGGGAATTGCCCATATGGGTATCGGAGTTGCTTCAGGGGATAATAGAGCTGCTGATGCTGCTAAGCAGGCCATCACTTCTCCATTATTGGAAACATCCATTGACGGAGCTAAATCTGTATTGTTAAACATTACAGGTGGTAAGGATCTGGGTATTTTTGAAGTGAATGAAGCAGCTGATATCATCAGACAGTCCGTGGATCCTGAGGCGAATATCATATTTGGTGCTGGAATTGATGAGATGATGAATGATGAAATAAAGATTACTGTCATTGCAACTGGCTTTGAGGAAGGATTAGTTAGAAACAAGACTACAATGACTCAAAAGAGCGGTATATTTGGTGGAAGAAAAGATCAGGAAGTAATCGAGGAACCAAAGAAGAAGGAAGTTCAAATGGAAGACTTGGATATTCCTATATTCCTTAGAAGAAGAGAGAAGAAATAATACAAGATAAAACGTATCTTTTTGATACGTTTTATTTTTAAGAAGGAGAGGGTTGTTTATGAAGTGTCCTTATTGTGAATATCCTGAATCAAAGGTAGTTGACTCAAGACCAACAGATGAAGGCCAGGCCATCAGAAGAAGAAGAGAATGTATAAGCTGTGGAAAGAGATTCACCACTTATGAGAAGATAGAGGAAATACCAACAATTGTAGTTAAGAAGGATGGTAATAGACAAAGCTATGACAGAAACAAGCTGATGAATGGGATAATAAAGGCTTGTGAGAAAAGGCCTGTATCCATGAGCACCATTGAGAAAATGGTTGATGATATTGAAAAGGTAATATCAAATTCACTGGATAATGAAATAACCTCAACAGAAATCGGGGAAGAGATAATGAATAGACTAAAGGATGTGGATGAGGTTGCTTATGTAAGATTTGCATCCGTGTACAGACAGTTCAAGGATGTAAATTCCTTTATGGATGAACTTAAGAAAATCCTGGATGAAAGTAAGTAGGAGATTTTAAATGAAAAGTAGAGAGTTTAATGACATCCTTATGCAAAATATTTTGCAGTACGGGAATATTGGTGTTCATGTAATTGATAAGGATAGAAAAACAATTATATATAATGAAGCAATGGCTGAACTGGAAGGTCTGGAGATTTTCCAGGTTATGGATAAGGATATTCTACAGATTTTTCCCAGCTTAAATGAATATACTTCAACTCTTATCAAGGTTATAAATACTGGTGAACCCATAATCAACAGTACCCAAACCTACTTTAACTACAGAGGCCATTCCATAACCACCATTTCATCAACCATACCTCTTAAGAAGAATGGAATGGTAATTGGAGCCATGGAAATAGCTCAGGATGTCACTAACCTAAGAAAGTTATCAGATCAGCTGATGGAACTACAGCAGGAGCTAAAGGCCAGTAGAAAAGATGTGGAACAGAAAAAGGGAATTAAGAAGTATCACTTCAACAACATAATTGGCAATAATAAGGGACTTATTATAGCGAAGCAAATCGGTGAAAGAGCCAGCGAAACCCCTTCTAGTGTACTTATATATGGAGAAACAGGAACTGGAAAGGAGATGTTTGCTCAGAGTATTCACAACCATGGAATAAGAAGGAACAACACATTCATTGCTCAAAACTGTGCTGCAATACCTGATTCTCTCTTGGAAGGCATTCTTTTCGGGACGGAGAAGGGGGGATTTACTGGTGCAGTGGAAAGGGAAGGAATATTTGAACAAGCCAACGGTGGAACCTTGCTCCTTGATGAGATAAACTCCATGAGTCTACCCCTTCAGGCAAAGCTGCTTAGGGTTTTGCAGGAGGGATATATAAGGAGAATCGGTGGATTAAAGGATATACCAGTGGATGTAAGGATAATTGCAACAACCAATGAGGATCCAAAGGTATCAATGGAGAACAACTTAATCAGAAGGGATCTTTACTATAGGTTAAGTGTTATAAATATTCACATTCCACCCCTTAGAGAAAGATTAGATGATATGGAACTATTGGTAAACTTCTTTATCAATAAGTTCAATAAGCAGCTTAATAAGAACATAACCTCCCTTTCAAGGGAGGTCAGGGAAGACTTCTTAAATTACTCCTGGCCTGGTAATATAAGGGAACTGGAGAACTTTATCGAAGGTGCCATGAATATGGTATCTAGTCAGGATAAGGTACTTAATAGGGAAAACTTCATTACATCAAACTTTATCCCTAAGAAGACCAATATTGAAAGAACTATAATTCAAAAGCTTAGTACTTCATCCCTACCAGATATTATTAAGGATCTGGAGGATAGTATAATAGCTGATACCATGGACAGATACGGTGGTAACATCTCCAATGCAGCAAAACACTTAGGGTTAAAGCGTCAAACATTACAACATAAGTTAAAAAAAGATAAGTAATGCAATAATATTTGCACCTGGTGCAAATATTATTGCATTTTATTTTTATATTAACAGAAAATTAAGACATAATTACCCTAAAAACTGGGTATTTATATGAATATTGCAGATAAAAGCCCTTGGCATGATATTTGCAATATAATAAAGGTGTGAACTTAATAAAATCCGGAGGTGGCTTATGAGAGAAAAAAATGTAAGAGTAATTATTTGGGGTTTAGGAGCTATGGGTAGTGGAATGGCAGATATGCTCTTAAAGAAAAAAGGAGTAGAAATCGTAGGTGCTGTTGGAAGAGGACCAAAGGTTGGAAAGAGCATGTACGATTATATAAAGACCGAAAGAGGAGACAGACCAGATGTTATCATTGGTACACCAGAAGATGTTATTAAAGAGGGAGCAGCAGATGTGGTTCTTTCAGCTACTGATTCCTATACAAAAGTTGCTTTTGATAGACTGAAGTTCATCCTTGAGAAGAAGATTAACGTAATTTCATCTGCAGAGGAAATGTCATATCCAATGGCTCAATCCCCCGAGGAAGCTAAGAAATTAGATAAAATTGCTAAGGATAATGGTGTATCAATCCTTGGTACAGGAATTAATCCTGGACTAATTATGGATCTACTGGTTGTACTTATGACTGGTGCTTGTGAATCAGTGGATCATATAGTAGCTAGAAGAATCAACTCGCTTTCTCCATTTGGACCAGCTGTTATGGAAGAGCAGGGAATCGGTATGACAAAGGAAGCGTTCCTTCATGGGGTTGAAACTGGACATTTGGCAGGACATGTTGGATTCCCAGAGTCAATTAGAATGGTAGCTGATGCAATTGGCTGGAAGGTTGACAAGATAGAACAATCCATGGATCCTATAATGACTGATGTGGATAGAAAATCTGAATATGGTTTTGCTCCTGCAGGGCATGTTGCTGGTTGTGCAATGAAGGGATATGGATACGTTGATGGAGAAATGAAAATTGAGATGGATCACCCACAACAAATAGAGCCTGAGCAAGTTGGAGTTCAAACTGGAGACTATGTAATAATTAAAGGTACTCCAGATATTAACCTTATTAACTCTCCAGAGGTTCCAGGTGGAATTGGTACAATAGCTATGTGCGTTAATATGATTCCTCATATTATCAATGCAAAGCCAGGATTAAGAACTATGCTTGATCTACCAGTACCTAGAGCAATCATGGGTGATATGAGAGAATTAATAGAAGACTAATAATTAATATAATGAAATAAAAATATTAAGATAATTAAACAAAGTATGGGTAGACATAGTCTACTCATACTTCATGTAATTAGAAAGGATGAAAAAGATGAACGCAAAACGCGGTGATTGGGTACGTATCCATAAAATTGTACTTAATGTAGGCGAAAGAGCTCCTAATATTCCTGAGGATACTCAAAATGTTCCCCTGGAGTTATGGGATAAGGGATTCTTGATTAATGAAGAAGCCAAATTAGGCGATATTGTAGAAGTCGAAACTTACATCGGTAGAAGGATTGAAGGAACACTAATTGAAGTAAATCCATACTGGGGTCATGATTATGGTAAGGCTGTACCTGAAATTCTATATATAGGAAGACAGGCAAGACAATTATTGGAAGAAGGTGAAATCAATGACTAGAGATTTAAGCTTTAATGCTGTTATGGGTAGAAAATCGGAAATTATGAAAAAGTCTGTGGGAATTGATTATGCTGAATTTGAATCAGGTAGTATCTCGTTTGATTATGAAAGAATGATGAAGGAAACTGGATATAGCCTTCAGGAAATTGAAGAAATACAAAAACAAACTACAGTTGGGAATACACCTCTATATGAGTTGAGAAATATAACGGCATTGGCAAGAAAGTATGCTCCTGAAGGAAAGGGAGCAAGGATTTTCATAAAGGATGAAGCGAGCAATCCTTCTGGAAGCTTCAAGGCTAGAAGAGCTGCAACGGCAGTGTACCATGCCCAAAAGCTTGGTTACAAGGGAGTTATAGCTGCAACCAGTGGAAATTATGGATCAGCGGTTGCATCCCAGGCAGCCATGAGGGGATTAAAGTGCATAATAGTTCAGGAGTGTTATGATTCAAAGGGAGTAGGTCAGCCTGAAATCATTGAAAAGGCTAGAGCTTGTGAGGCATATGGGGCAGAAGTTGTTCAGCTTTCAGTTGGACCTGAGCTTTTCTATTCATTCCTTCTGCTTCTAGAAGAGACTGGATATTTCAATGCATCCCTTTACACTCCATTTGGAATAGCTGGAGTTGAGACATTGGGATATGAGCTTTCCATGGAATTTAGAGAAAAAGAAGGAAAGGACCCAGATGTGGTTGTGGTTACAAACGCAGGAGGAGGAAATCTAACTGGTACAGCCAGAGGTCTAATAAAGGCTGGAGCACTCAATAGTCAAATAATAGGTGCATCCGTTTCATTGGCTGGTCTTCATATGGCCAGTGATGAGCAATTCAACAAGAAGTCTTTTACAACTGGTCATACTGGATTTGGTATTCCATTTGCCACCTGGCCAGATAGATCAGATGTTCCAAGATCAGCGGCAAGACCACTAAGATATGTGGATAGATACGTTACAGTTAATCAGGGTTCTGTTTTCTATATGACTGAATTACTTGCACAGGTGGAGGGACTGGAAAGAGGTCCTGCTGGAAACACTGCATTGGCTGCAGCATTTGTTCTGGCTCAGGAGTTGGATCAGGATCAAATAATTGTTGTTCAGGAAACTGAATATACCGGTGCTGGCAAGCATATTCTTCCTCAGCTTACATTTGCCAAGGAAAATGGCATCAAGATTCTTAAGGGAGATCCAAAGGATGAAGTGCCAGGGGAGACCATAATTCTACCTGAGAATCCATCAAAACTTTGTGTTGATGAGCTGGATCTTGGAAAAATAAAGAAATCATATATTAGAAATTGCATAAATAATACTGGAGCACAGGAAGTAAACCATGAGGACCTGGAGTTTTTAGTTGCTGATACAAAATCAAGTGTTGAGTTTGTGAAATCTGCCTTGGAAGAACTAGGTGTAAATCTTAAATTGGAGGAAAAATAATGAGAAGAGAAGATGATTTTCAAGTTAGAAGAGAGCATTTGGCTAAGATGACTGAGGAACAGTTGGAAAACCGTTTCTGGGAGTTAGCTGAAAAGCTAGTTGACCCAATTATCGATCTGGGATATAAGAACACAAGTCCTTCCATTGAGAGAAGTGTACTACTTAGAATGGGATTTTCCAGTGTTGAGGCTAAAGCGATTGTGGATAATGCAATTGATAGAGGTCTAATTGGAAAAGGAGCAGGTCATATAGTATATAGACTTGCCAAGGCGAAGAATTTACCTATAAGAGAAGCAGGTTTGTTGCTTGTTGATAATACCCATTGGGATGAAGTAAAGGCTATGTTTAATGGAGGTGCCAAATAATGGAACTTAAACCAAATGAGAAATTGGACATTAAGGAGTTACTAAAGGATCTTGAAAACTATAGACCCAAGAGAAGGGGATGGCACTGGAGAGATGGAGTAGGAGAAAGTAGAAAAATCGGTAAGTTCAATTACTACGATACATCAGAAAGTCTTAAGCAATCCCAGCCACTTCCAGCGGCAAAGTACTTTGATAGTATCGATCCCCAACCCCAGCCAGTAATCACCACAGAAATAGCATCTGGTAGGTTTGAGGATGATATAAGAAGAATGCGCATGGCTGCTTGGCATGGTGCGGATCATATAATGGTAATTAGAACAGCTGGACAGTCCCACTTTGAAAGTCTTATTGAAGGAACACCTCAGGGTGTTGGTGGAATTCCAATAAGTAGAAAGCAGGTTAGAGCTCAGAGAAAAGCCCTTGATCTAATAGAGGAGGAAGTTGGAAGACCAATAAACTACCATTCATACGTTTCTGGTGTGGCTGGTCCTGAAATAGCTGTAATGTTTGCAGAAGAAGGAGTAAACGGTGCCCACCAGGATCCTCAGTACAACGTATTGTATAGAAATATCAACATGATCAGATCATTTGTTGATGCTGCTGAAGCTAAGAAGGTCATGACATGGGCAGATATCGCCCAGATAGATGGAGCTCACAATGCCAATGCAACAGCTAGGGAAGCTTGGAAGGTAATGCCTGAACTTATGGTTCAACATGGCATAAATTCCATGTTCTCAGTGAAGGTGGGAATGAAGAAGGGAAATATCTGTTTATCAACTGTACCACCAACGGCACCTCCTGCTCCTTGCATGAGGCTGGATCTACCATATGCTGTGGCATTAAGAGATATATTCAAAGAGTACAGAATGAGAGCACAGATGAATACCAAGTACATGGAATCCTCAACAAGAGAAGCCACTGTTACTCACGTATTGAATCTACTAATCTCTCAACTTACATCAGCTGATATTCAATCAACCATAACTCCTGATGAAGGAAGAAATGTTCCATGGCATATTTACAATATTGAAGCTGTTGATACTGCAAAGCAGGCTTTCAATGGAATGGATGGACTTATGAGTATGCTGGAGTTAAAAAGAGAGGGTACTGAGCTGGGAGATAAGGTAAGGGAGCTTAAGGAAAGAGCAATTCTTTTCATGGAAGAGATGCTAGAAAGTGGTGGATACTTTGAAGCTGTACAAGCAGGATTCTTCGTTGACTCTGGTTACTATCCAGAAAGAAATGGTGATGGTATTGTTAGAAAGATAGATGGCGGTGTAGGTGTGGGAACAGTGTATGAAAGAGACGCTGATTACATGGCTCCTGTTACTGCTCACTTTGGATATAACAACCTATTACAATATGGAGATGAATATGTGGAAAATCCATCTATATTGGTGGGTGGAACCACATTTGAGGATCCATCAAAGATTATCTACATTGACGAGTTGGATGAAACTGACAATGTAAATGTAAGACTTGAAGAAGTGAAGGAGTTTGTGGGAACTACAAATATAAAACCTGAGATGGAATGGAGAGGAGATGGAATTATCCATATTACCATGTTCCTTCCAACTGATATCAGAACCGCTGAATTTGCAGGACTTGAAATGGCCAAGAAGATGAATCTAAGAGATCCTGAAGTAATCCACAAGGAAGTCATGCAGGAAGCTGAAGGCACAAGAGTTGAGATAAAGGGAAGACTAGATGTGACAATTGATACAACAAAGCTTGTAATTCCACCAAAACCAGAGGAATTATCTGAAGATGAGCTAAGGGCTGATATAGCTTCTAAGCCAATGAAGATAGTTGCTGCAACTGTTGGTGAAGATGAGCACTCTGTTGGTATCAGAGAAATAATTGACATCAAGCATGGTGGAATTGAAAAGTATGGAATTCAGTGTCATATCCTTGGAACTTCAGTGTCAGTTGAAAAGCTGGTTGATGCAGCAATTGAAATTAATGCTGATGCAATCCTCACTTCAACAATCATCTCCCATGATGACATCCACTACAAGAACATGAAGAAGCTTCATGAGTATGCCATAGAGAAGGGAATCAGAGATGATGTAATAATAATCTCTGGAGGAACTCAGGTTTCCAATGAACTTGCAGTGCAAAATGGTATGGATGCAGGATTTGGCCGTGGAACTAAAGGTTCCCACGTAGCCACATTCCTAGTTAAGAAAAGACGTGAAATGGAAAATGAGAATTAATCTACTGGTTGCAGAAATAGGCAGTACCACCACTGTGGTTAATGCCTTTGATGATATTGAAAAGGATCCGAAATTTATTGGTCAAGGACAGGGTGCCACCTCTGTCCTTGAAGGTGATGTAAATATAGGTTTAAAGGAAGCAATAGATGATCTTTGCAGAAATTTAAAAATATCATCCATAGAATACGATGACCTTATAGCCACCAGCTCCGCCGCTGGTGGACTTAGAATGAGTGTTCATGGTTTGGTATATGATATGACAGTAAGAGCTGCCAAGGAGGCAGCATTAGGTGCTGGTGCCAATATAAAGTACATTACTGCAGGGAAACTAAGAAAATCTGATCTTAGAAAGATAAAGGAGATAAATCCAAATATCATTCTTATCGCCGGAGGTGTGGACTTTGGAGAAAGGGACACAGCCCTTTATAATAGTGAGCTTATTGCACAGATGAATTTGGGTATACCGGTTATTTATGCTGGAAACATAGAAAATCATGAAGATGTAAAAGATCTTTTCCGGGAAACTAATAATGAACTATATATAGTTGATAATGTATATCCAAAGATTGACGAACTGAATATCGAACCCACAAGAAAGGTCATTCAGTCAGTGTTTGAAATGCATATTATCCATGCTCCTGGAATGGAAAAAATAAGGGATATGGTTACAGGAAATATTATGCCAACTCCCGGAGCAGTGATGGAGGCCAGTCAGTTACTTTATGAGGAGATTGGAGATCTATTAACTGTGGATGTGGGTGGTGCAACAACTGATGTTCATTCTGTAACTGAAGACAGTGAAGAGATATCAAGGATAATCCTCAGTCCTGAACCAAAGGCGAAGAGAACTGTGGAAGGGGATCTGGGGGTTTATGTTAATATGAGAAACATAGTTGAGATGGTTGGAGAAGAGGTTCTCATGGATGAACTGGATCTTGATGAGGATGGATTAGCTAATATCATCGCCCATCATAAGCAAATTCCAAAGAGCGAACTGGAAAAGAGATTTGTTGAAGTTCTCACTGAGCATGCCACCATAACTGCTGTAAAAAGACATGGCGGAAGACTTAAGAATCTTTATGGACCCAGTGGGAAGAAGACCATAGCTGAAGGTAAGGATCTTACAGGTGTGAAGTATTTGATAGGTACTGGTGGAGCTCTTACCCGCTTGCCAAATAGAGTTAACATCCTTAGGATGATACCTGATTCCAACAATGGTCTGGATCTGTTACCAAATAAGGATGTGGAAGTATTAATAGACAATCACTATATTATGGCATCCCTTGGAGTTATGAGTAAGAAATACCCAGAAGTTGCATTGGATTTACTGTTAAAGAGCTTCGGGCTAAGAAGTTAGGAGGATGTTATGGGATATCCAAAGGTTGTAGTAGATACTAAGATAATAACTGAGAATGTTAAATGCATAATTGAAAAGACAAAGTATAGGAATATTTCCATTGCCGGTGTGACCAAGGGTTATTGCGCATATCCTGAAATCGCCAAGGCTTTTGTTGATGGTGGAGTGGATTATCTGGCTGATTCCAGGCTGCAGAATCTTAAAAAGTTAAAGGATATAGCTGTTCCTAAGATGATGCTTAGACTTCCCATGATTTCTGAAGCAGAGGAACTTGTAAAATATGCTGATATATCCCTTAACTCTGAGGTTAAAACCATTAAGGCACTGGATAAGGCTGCACAAAAAAATGGTAAGATCCATGAAATTATTCTTTTGATGGATCTGGGAGACTTAAGGGAAGGCTTCTTCAAAGAAGTGGATTTATTCCATGCTGTTGAAGAAATAAAGGATCTATCATTTATAAAGATAAAGGGTCTTGGGGTAAACCTAACCTGTTATGGTGGAGTAATTCCAAAGACTAATATCCTAAAAAGACTTACTGCGCTGGCAGAAAGGATAAGAGAGGATTATAATATAGAACTTGAAATGATTTCAGGTGGAAATTCCAGCAGTATATATCTATTGGATGATGGATTGCCAGAGGGGATTAACAATTTAAGACTGGGAGAGGCAATTATCCTAGGAACTGAATCAGCATACGGAAAGACCATACCAGGGACCAATCCTAATGCATTTACCCTTAGGGCAGAAATCATTGAAATCAAGGAAAAGCCTTCAGTTCCCACTGAGGAAATAGGTAGGGATGCCTTCGGACAGATTCCAACCTTTGTGGATAGAGGAGTAAGAAGAAGAATGCTCCTTGCTGTTGGTAAGCAGGATATTGATATTGATACCCTTACCCCAACTGATGAAGATCTGATAATTCTTGGGGGAAGTTCTGATCATCTTATCATTGATTCTACTGATTCCAAGATGGATTATAAGATCGGGGATATAGTATCCTTTAATATGCACTATGTATCCATGTTAAGGGTAATGACTTCTCCATATATTGAAAAAGAGATAATTTAGTTAATGATATTGAGATAGTATAATTTAGGTGTGCGGACAATTGTTCGTACACCTTTTAATATATTAGTATTTTTGGTATAATCCTATCATTAAGAGTAAAGGATGATACATTATGGATCTATTTACAATGTCAATGGAAGATAATCTAAGAAACAATGCTCCCCTTGCCGATAGGATGAGACCTGAGAATATTGATGAATTCGTGGGTCAAAGTCATATCCTTGGTGAAGGCATGTCCCTATATAGATCAATAAAGGCAGATAGGATAAATTCCATGATCTTCTATGGTCCCCCTGGTACTGGAAAGACCACCTTGGCCATGATTATTGCAAATCAGACAAAGATGAGATTTGAAAAATTATCTGCAGTTACCGCTGGAGTCAAGGATATTAGAGATGTGGTTTACAGAGCTGAGGAAAGCCTGAAGATGACAAAGAAAAGAACCATCCTTTTTGTGGATGAAATTCATAGATTCAATAAATCCCAACAGGATGCCCTACTCCCCTTTGTGGAAAGGGGAATCATAATTTTAATAGGTGCCACCACTGAAAATCCCTACTTTGAAGTTAATAAGGCCCTTCTTTCCAGAGCAATGGTCATTGTTCTTCATCCTCTGGGTAGAAAGGATCTTGAAAAACTATATAATAGGGCATTAAGTGATGCCAATAAGGGTCTTGGAAAGTACAAAGTGGAAATTGATGATGATGCAAGAGAGTATCTATTTACCATATCCCAGGGAGATGGTAGGATACTTCTTAATTCCCTGGAAATTGGAGTACTATCCACTGATCCAGATGAGGATGGAATAAGAAGGATAAATATTGATGGCATAAAGGAGTCAATTCAAATAAAGACAGCAAAGTATGATAAGGGTGGAGATGAACACTACAATACCATCTCAGCCTTTATAAAGAGCATGAGAGGTTCTGATGCTGATGCAACCCTATATTATCTTGCCAAGATGATAAATGCAGGGGAGGACCCAAAGTTCATTGCAAGAAGAATTGTAATATGTGCCAGTGAGGATGTGGGTAATGCTGACCCACAGGCCCTGGTTGTGGCAAGCTCGGCTTTTCAGGCTGTTAATCTAATTGGTATGCCTGAAGGTAGAATTATACTATCCCAGGCTGCTCTTTATGTGGCAACAGCTCCCAAGTCCAACAGTGCTCTTATTGGAATAGATAGAGCCATGGAAGACATAAGGAATGAAGAAATAGGAATGGTGCCAAGGCATTTACAGGATGGTCACTATGCTGGATCAAAGGCTTTGGGAGCTGGGATTGATTATAAGTATCCCCACGACTATGAAAATCATTATGTAAAACAGAACTACCTACCACCTGGTATGGAAGATAAGGTATACTATGAACCATCCCATATGGGATATGAAAAAAAGATAAGGGAAAGACTCCAGTTCCTAACGGAAAATCAGGGGTTTGACAAAAGGAAGTAAACTGATTATAATGAGACAAAGTGAATAAAGCAGTGATAGGGACAGTAGATGGAAGATGTAGTTAAAGGGAGCTGGTAATAGTGTGACACCAGTACGATGCTTTTATTGAAGAACACCCTGGAGCTTTTGACCGAAAAGTTTTCTTAGTAGGCTCAAACGAGTGGCTATCGTTATCAGCTTTAAGTGGCTAAATGCAATTTAGGTGGTACCGCGGGAGTTAACCTTTCGTCCTTATATTTTATTGGGATGAAAGGTTTTTTATATTTCAAGAAAAAGTGGGAGGTAAATTATGAAATTGTCAGTTAAAGATATTTTTAGGAATCCTGAAAATTACTTAGAAAAGGAAGTGATATTACAAGGTTGGATCAGAACATCAAGATCATCAAAGACCTTTGGATTCATTGAACTAAATGATGGGTCATTCTTTAAGAACATCCAGATTGTTTATGATGATTCCTTAACAAATTTTACAGAAATTGAAAAATTAGCTATCTATTCTGCTCTTACCATTAAGGGTAAACTGGTTTCAACACCAGGAGCCAAGCAACCATTTGAAGTTAAGGCGGAGGAAATAATAGTGGAAGGGTATTCAACCAGTGATTATCCTATTCAAAAAAAGAGACATACTTTGGAATACTTAAGGACTATCGCACACTTAAGACCTAGGACAAATACACTAAGTGCAGTATTTAGAGTAAGATCCGTTCTTGCATTTGCCATCCATAAGTTCTTTCAGGAGAGGGGCTTTATATACGTTCATACTCCAATAATAACTGCTTCTGATGCAGAGGGTGCAGGTGAGATGTTTAGAGTAAGCACTTTGGATATGTACAACCCCCCCAAGAATGATGATGGAAAGATCGACTTTAGCGAAGACTTCTTTGGTAAGGAAACAAACCTTACAGTAAGTGGTCAGCTAGAAGGTGAGGCCTTTGCTCTGGCATATAAGAACATCTACACTTTTGGTCCCACATTCAGAGCTGAAAACTCCAACACAGCAAGACATGCAGCTGAATTCTGGATGATCGAGCCTGAAATTGCCTTTGCTGAATTAAAGGATAATATGGAACTGGCTGAGGATATGTTCAAGTATATTATAAAATATGTTCTTGAGAATGCCCCTGAAGAAATGGAGTTCTTTGATTCCTTCATAAACAAGGGAATTATTGAAAGACTGGAGAATATTGTAAACTCTGATTTTGGTGTTGTAACATATACACAAGCAATTGAAATACTAAAGGAAGCGAAGAAGGACTTCCAGTATCCAGTTCAGTGGGGAATTGATCTTCAAACAGAACACGAAAGATATATTACTGAGGAAGTATTCAACAAGCCCGTATTTGTAATCGATTATCCAAAAGAAATCAAGGCATTCTACATGAGAGTTAATGATGATAACAAAACTGTTGCAGCCATGGACCTTCTTGTTCCTGGAGTTGGAGAGATAATCGGTGGTAGTCAGAGGGAAGAAAGATATGATGTCCTAGAACAGAAGATAAGGGATAATGATATGGAACCTGAAGATTACTGGTGGTATATGGAACTTAGAAAATACGGTGGAACAAAGCATGCTGGATTTGGACTGGGATTTGAAAGAGCAGTTATGTATATTACTGGTATTACCAACATCAGAGATGTTGTTCCATTCCCAAGAACTGTAAAGAGTTGTGAATTCTAATAATGTCTTGCCTAAACACCTTAAATTTGCTATAATCATACCTAAATTAATAAGACTTTGAAGGGAAGTAGTAGGATTCTAAATCTTTAAGAGAGCTGTTGGCTGGTGAAAAACAGTAGAAGAAGAATCTGAACTCGTCTCTGAGTTTCTAATTGCATAAATTAGACGGATTCCCCCGTTACTGGGAATAGAGTGGATTAATCAATAAGAGTGGTACCGCGGAATAACCTTTCGTCTCTAAGACGAAGGGTTTTATTTTTTGATAATTTAGGAGGGTAAAAGAATGAGAGAGTATAATCCAAAAGTCATTGAAAAGAAATGGCAGGATATATGGGATGAAAAAAAGGTTTATGAGGCTTCAAATACCAGTGAAAAACCTAAATTCTATGCACTGGTGGAGTTTCCCTATCCATCTGCAAATGGACTTCACGTAGGACATCCAAGACCTTATACAGCCCTGGATATTGTTGCCAGAAAGAGAAGATACCAAGGATACAACGTATTATTCCCCATGGGATGGGATGCTTTTGGTCTTCCAACGGAAAATTTCGCAATAAAGAATAAGATTCACCCAAGGATTGTTACTGAAAAGAACGTGGAAAGATTCAAATCACAGCTTAAGAGCATTGGATTTTCCTTTGATTGGTCAAGGGAAGTAAATACCACAGACCCCAATTACTATAAATGGACACAGTGGATATTCCTGAAGCTATTTGAAAATGGTCTAGCATATAAACAGGAGATGCCAATAAACTTCTGTACTTCCTGCAAGGTTGGTCTTGCCAATGAGGAAGTTGTTGGTGGAGTCTGTGAAAGATGTGGCAGTGAAGTAATTAGAAGAGTTAAGAACCAGTGGATGCTAAAGATAACTGAATATGCTGAGAGACTAATTAATGATCTTGATACTGTTGATTATATTGAAAGGGTTAAGACTCAGCAGATTAACTGGATTGGAAAGAGCATAGGTGCTGAAATTGACTTCAAGGTGGCAGCTGGGGATGATACCCTAAGGGTATTTACCACTAGACCTGATACCCTATTTGGGGCAACCTATATGGTTCTTGCTGCTGAACATCCTCTTATTGATAAGTACAAGGATATTATTGAGAATTACCATGATGTTGAAAGCTACAGGGATGAAGTTGCTAAGAAGTCTGACTTTGAAAGAACTGAGCTTGTAAAGGAGAAGACAGGAGTTGAAATAAAAGGTTTAACTGCAATAAATCCTGCCACAGGTAAGGAGATTCCCCTTTGGGTATCTGATTATGTTCTTATGACCTATGGTACAGGTGCAATCATGGCAGTACCTGGTCATGATCAGAGGGACTGGGAGTTTGCAACTAAGTTTAACCTTCCCATAGTTGAGGTAATTAAGGGTGGAGATATAAGTGTTGAAGCCTACACTGATACAAATTCTGGAATTCTTGTAAACTCTGATTTCATAAATGATATGGAAGTTAAAGATGCCATTGAGTATATGATCAATTGGCTGGTGGAGAAGAATCTTGGAGATAGAAAAGTAAACTACAAACTAAGAGACTGGGTATTCTCAAGACAAAGATACTGGGGAGAGCCAATTCCTCTTGTATATTGCAACGATTGCGGTTGGGTTCCACTACCTGAGGAAGAGCTTCCACTAATGTTACCTGAGGTGGATAATTATGAGCCAACGGAAAATGGTGAATCACCATTGGCAAATATTCATGACTGGGTTCATACCACATGTCCAAAGTGTGGGGGACATGCCCACAGAGAAACTGACACCATGCCACAGTGGGCTGGATCCTCGTGGTACTTTTTAAGATATA
Organism: Bacillota bacterium; assembly: GCA_030602225.1. Taxonomy (GTDB): domain Bacteria; phylum Bacillota; class Clostridia; order Tissierellales; family Tissierellaceae; genus Gudongella. The sequence goes on from JAUWAD010000006.1 coordinate 31,469, forward strand.
TGGATCCTCACAACTCTAAAGCCCTTGCAAGTAAGGAAGCCCTTGAGTACTGGTCACCAATAAACTGGTATAACGGTGGAATGGAGCATACTACCCTTCACCTACTGTATTCAAGATTTTGGCATAAGTTCCTTTATGATATAGGTGTTGTGCCCACATCAGAACCTTATGCAAAGAGAACATCCCATGGTATGATCCTTGGGGATAACAATGAGAAGATGTCAAAATCAAGGGGTAATGTGGTTAACCCTGATGATATAGTAAGAGACTTTGGTGCGGATACCTTAAGAACCTATGAAATGTTCATAGGTGATTTTGAAAAGAGTGTTCCATGGTCCGAAAATGGAGTTAAGGGATGTAGAAGATTCCTAGATAGAGTGTGGAGACTACAAGACATTATAAAACCTGGAGATGAATACACTCCTGAGCTGGAATCATCCATTCATAAAACCATAAAGAAGGTTTCAGAAGACTTTGAAACATTAAAGTTTAATACAGGTATAGCAGCTCTTATGAGTCTTTTAAATGAGTTTAATGACCATGGAAAAATCACTAAGGCTGACTTTAGAACATTCCTTATCCTTCTTAATCCTGTGGCACCTCATATTACTGAGGAATTATGGGAAGAGATTGGACTGGGTGGATTCCTATTCCAGGTTACATGGCCAGAATATGATAAGGATAAGACAATAGATAAGGTGTTTGATCTTCCTGTTCAGATTAATGGTAAGGTAAGGGGAACGGTTGAAATCAATCTTGGGGAAGCACAAGAAAGCATCAAGGAAAAGATCTATAACAATGATACCATTGCTAAATTTATCGATGGTAAGACCGTTGTTAAGGAGATTTATGTTCTTTCCAAGATATATAATATTGTTGTAAAATAGTTGAAAATATGTGATAATGATTCTGTTACAGTGTGTAGCAGAATCATTATTTTTATATTAAGAAGGAGGGAAATTATGACAGTTAAAATAATTACAGACAGTACTAGTTATTTGGATAAGGAATATGCAAAGAAAGAAAATATTACCGTTGTTCCACTTAACTACATCTTCGATGGTATTGACTATCAAGAAGGTTTCAAAGGTGAGTTTGATGAATTCTTCCACAAACTGGAATCCACTAAACTTTTCCCAACCACATCTCAACCAGCAGCTGGTGATTTCTACCAGGCTTTTGTGGAAGGACTTAAGGATCATGACGAAATAATAGCTATTGTTTTATCTTCTAAAATAAGTGGTACTTTTACCAGTGCTCAAATGGCCAAGGATATGTTAGAGGATAAAAAAGTAACTATTGTAGACAGCTTAAACGCTGCATCCACATTGAAGTTTCTTGTGGAGGATGCTGTGGCTATGGCAAAGGAAGGAAAGACTGGAGAAGAAATAGCAGAAGTTTTAAACGAGAAGAAAAAGCATCTTGATGTTCTAATCACCACTGACACCTTAGAGTATCTATCAAGGGGTGGAAGATTATCCTCAGTTCAATCAAGTATTGGTAACCTTCTTAACATCAAGCCAATCATAAGATTAATTGATGGTGAACTGAAGCTTATTGAAAAGGTAAGGGGTAAGAATAAGGCAATAGGAAAGATAGTAGATCTGGTTAATCCTAATGCAACAAGAATTGCGGTTTGTCATATTCTTAACATAGAAGAAGCTGAGAAGATGAAGGAAAAACTACAAGAGAAGTTTCCAAATACAACAGTAACCATTGAAGATCTGGGACCAGTGGTGGGTTCTCACCTAGGACCTAAGACCCTAGGGTTATGTATATACTAATTTAGCGTATTAATGCCTTATACATTTTTGTGTATAGGGCATTTTTTACTATCTTTTTAATCATCTTATGTTATAATAGTAACGAAACGATTTCCTAGAAAACATGGAGGTGCAGTAAATGAGGAAAATATTAATTACAGGTGCACTTGGACAAATTGGTTCTGAGCTAGCTGTAAAAATGAGAGGTATCTACGGTAACGATAATGTAATAATGAGTGACTTGCAAGCTAAAGATACTCATAAAGACCTGATAGAAAGTGGTCCATTTGAAACTATAGATGTTCTTGATACTAAAAAGATGGCTGAGGTTATTGATAAGTACAACATCAATACTGTCGTGAACCTGGCAGCGATTCTTTCAGCTGTGGGAGAGAAGAACCCTGCACTATGCTGGAATATCAATATGAACGGATTATATAATGTTCTTGAACTTGGTAGAGAGAAGAATCTTTCAATATTTACTCCAAGCTCAATAGCCGTATTTGGAGAATCAACTCCTGCGGATAAAACCCCACAGGATACAATAATGAGACCATCCACTATGTATGGTGTTACTAAGGTATCTGGAGAACTTCTTTGTGATTACTACTATCAGAAGTTCGGAGTGGACACAAGGGGAGTAAGGTTCCCAGGACTAATATCCTATGATACACTTCCTGGTGGAGGAACCACAGACTATGCTGTTCATATATACTATGATGCACTTAAGCAAAAGGAATACACAAGCTTCATCGATAAGGGAACTCAGATGGATATGATGTATATGCCTGATGCATTAAATGCCATAATTGAACTGATGGAAGCTGATGGAGATAAGCTTATACACAGAAATGCATTCAATATCACTGCAATGAGCTTTGATCCAGAGGAAATAGCTGCATCAATCAAGAAGTATATTCCTGAATTTAAATTAAACTACGATGTGGATCCAGTAAGACAGGCTATTGCAAATTCATGGCCAAATTCATTGGATGACTCTGCAGCAAGGGCACAGTGGGGTTGGAATCCACAATTTGACCTGGATAAAATGACTCAGGATATGCTGGAAAAACTAAGAATAAAGCTGGATATCAAGTAGGAATCATCACCTGGAAATGTTCAAAAACTGCGACTATTAAGACTATTCGCAGTTTTTATTTTTGTCTGGTTATAATGTTGACAATATTACACGGATATAATATACTGATATAGGAAAACCAACTAATCTAGTTGGGATTAATGAGGTGATTTAAAATGAGGTTGTCAACTAAAGGTAGATACGGTCTTATGGCAATGTATCAATTAGCTCAGGACCACGGACAAGGACCAATATCTTTGAAGTATGTTGCTGATAAGCAAGGCTTATCTGAAAATTACCTTGAGCAATTATTCTCCAGCCTTAAGAAGGATGGACTTCTTAATAGTGTAAGAGGAGCCTATGGTGGATATATGCTATCAAGAACTCCTGATGAGATAACAGTGGGAGAGGTTTTAAGATCCCTTGAGGGTCAGATGTCTCCATCTGAATGTGTGGATCAGGGATATGACTGTAACAGGGAAGATAATTGTGCAACAAGGTGGGTATTGGGTAAAATCAAGGATAGTATCGATCAAGTCATTGATTCTATAACTTTAGCTGATATGGTGAATGACAGCGTTGATTTTGAAAAGATATAGGAGGCTTTAAAATGGGAAAAATGATTTATATGGATCATTCCGCAACTACTCCAGTTAAGAAGGAAGTATTGGATGAAATGCTACCCTATTTCTCAGAGTACTATGGAAATCCATCCAGCATTTATCAATTAAGTAATCAATCAAAAATTGCAATAGATACGGCAAGGCAAAGAGTTGCCAAAGCTCTTGGAGCTAAGAAGACGGAAATTTACTTTACAGGTGGAGGATCTGAATCCGACAACTGGGCAATAAAAGGTGTGGCCTTTAAAAACTTTGATGAGGGTAACCACATTATAACAACAAAAATTGAGCATCACGCAGTGTTACACACTTGTGAATACTTAGAAACCAAGGGATTTGAAGTGACTTATCTTGAAGTGGATGAGTACGGAATGATAAACCTTGAGGATCTGGAAAATGCAATCAAGGATACAACTATCCTAATATCCATAATGTTTGCCAACAATGAAATTGGAACAATTCAACCCATAAAGGAAATTGGAGCCATTGCTAAGAAGCATGGAGTGCTTTTCCACACTGATGCTGTTCAGGCAGTGGGAAGTGTTGAAATTGATGTAAAGGATATGAATATCGACCTATTATCCCTTTCTGCCCACAAGCTATATGGACCAAAGGGTGTGGGAGCACTATACATTAGACAGGGTATCAAGATAGATCCACTTATTACAGGTGGAGCACAGGAGAGAAACAAAAGAGCTGGTACTGAAAACATAGCAGGTATTGTTGGCCTTGGAAAGGCTATTGAGCTTGCATATGACAATCTTAATGAAAACAACAGTAAGCTTATATCCCTTAGGGAGAGATTGATAAAGAACATATATGAAAAGATAGATTATGTAAGACTAAATGGCCACCCCAGTGAAAGACTGCCTGGAAATGTGAACTTCTGTTTCCAGTTTATCGAAGGTGAAGCATTGTTGTTAAGTTTGGATATGATGGGTATTGCAGGCTCCAGCGGTTCTGCCTGCACATCAGGAAGCCTTGATCCATCCCATGTGTTACTTGCAATAGGATTACCCCATGAGATTGCTCATGGATCCTTGAGATTGTCATTGGGAACGGCAAACACAGAGGAAGAGGTTGATTATGTGGCTGATTCCCTTGTGGGAATAGTGGACAGATTAAGGAAAATGTCACCATTATATGAAAAAGTTCAGGGGGGAAATTAATGTATTCAGAAAAAGTTATGGAGCACTTTATGCAACCTAAAAACGTGGGTGAAATAGAGAATGCCGATGGAATAGGTGAAGTAGGAAACGCCAAGTGTGGAGATATAATGAAGATGTATTTGAAAATTGAAGGAGAAGTAATAACTGATGTGAAATTCAAGACCTTTGGATGTGGATCTGCCATTGCTTCATCAAGCATGGCCACAGAGCTTATAAAGGGTAAGACTGTCACAGAGGCTATGAATCTAACCAATAAGGCTGTTGCTGATGCACTGGATGGACTTCCACCAGTTAAGATGCACTGCTCAGTTTTGGCAGAGCAGGCAATAAAATCAGCTCTTATTGATTATTCCCATAAATCTGGGGTAAAAATTGAAGGATTAGAAGATGTGGACTTTGATGATGAACATCTGCATGATCTTCCAGAAGAAGACTAATCAAGACTATTAAAGACTTTGGTTCGATGGCTTTATTCATCCAGCCATGGTCTTTTATTTATTTGAGGTGAAGAATATGGGTATATCACAAGCTCCAGTATTATTCGTACAATTGGTGTGGATATTAACTGCAATACTACTTGCCTTTTCCATATATTATCTAATACATATTGGAAATAGGTTTGTTCCTGCTAAGAAGGTAATCAAATACAACACAAAAGTAATACTATGGACAATAATATCCCTATTTGCCCTTTATTTCATCAAGGGTATTTTCAGTAGATATCAGTTGGTTTCTGATACGTTCTTTACCATCATAATTTCCATAATTATTGCCTATTTCTTAAATCCCCTTGTGAATTATTTTCAGAAGAGAGGGTTTAATAGAACACTGGCTACTGGAATTGTCTATCTATTGATCCTTGGAGTATTTGTGATCCTATTTGTTCTGGTATTGCCAAGAACTGGTAGAGAAATCAGAAGACTGGCTACTAATCTACCAGCATATATAACTAATCTTACCACCTGGTCCCAGACCTTCTACGGAAGATATACTGATACCGTGGGAGAAATGCCTGAACTTATGGTATCCATAGAGAGAATCTTCTCCCAGAATATAGACATGATTCAATCAAGTATTGCAGCTGGTGTGGAGAAATTCGTACTGGGTATTGTTGGACTTTTTTCAAGAATTATAAGCTGGATTCTTACTCCAATTCTTACCTTCTACTTTCTATCGGATAAGGATCACTTCATTGAAAGGATAAAGAAGCTGATTCCAAGGAATAAGGAGGAGGAGATTCTAGCCTTAGCCAGGGAAATTGATGATGCGCTATCATCATTCATCAGGGGAAGACTATTCATGGCAGTTGTTGTGGGTATAGCAACAACAATTTTCCTCTTTTTAGTTGGTGTGGAATTTGCCATAGTAATCGGATTCATAACTGGACTTGCAGATATTATTCCATACATTGGACCATTCCTGGGTTTTCTACCGGCTGTGGTGTTCGCCTTCATATCCAGTCCAATCAAAGCTCTTTGGGTTGGGATTTTCTTCATCCTTATTCAATGGGCTGAGAACAATATCCTTGCACCAAAGGTACTGGGAAAATCCACAGGAATCCATCCACTGACAATACTACTATCCATAATCGTGGGTGGTACCATATTTGGAGTTATGGGAATGATACTTTCTGTTCCTTTCGTATCTGTTTCCTTAATCCTATATAAGTATTTCAAGGAGAAAATCAACCAGAGAATTGCTTCAAAAGCCTAGTTAAAATTGACAAACGCTCGCTATTACTTTAAAATAGTATAGATAGTATACTACCTCCCCAAGGGGAGGATTTTCTAAATTTAGGATGGGGTGTTGTGATATGAAAAAAGTTGGACTTCATGAAATAAGAAAAGAATATTTGGATTTTTTCAGAGAAAAAGGTCATCTAGTGGCCCCAAGTTTTTCCCTTGTGCCAAAAAATGACAAGTCATTATTACTAATAGGTGCTGGAATGGCTCCACTTAAGCCTTACTTTACTGGAGATGCAACACCACCTAACACCAGAATGGCAACTTGTCAGAAGTGTATTAGAACTGGTGATATAGATAATGTGGGTAGAACTGCAAGACATGCAACCTTCTTTGAAATGCTTGGAAACTTCTCCTTTGGGGATTACTTTAAAAAAGAAGCTACAGCATGGGCATGGGAGTTTCTAACTGAAAGAATGGGACTTAACCCTGATGATTTATGGGTAAGTGTTTATCATGAGGATGATGAAGCATATGAAATTTGGAACAAGATGGTTGGAGTTCCTGAAGAGAAGATTGTAAGACTTGGCAAGGAAGATAACTTCTGGGAACTGGAAGTTGGTCCATCTGGTCCATGTTCTGAAATTTACGTTGATAGAGGAGAGGCTTTTGGCTGTGGTCACGAAGACTGTAAGCCAGGATGTGACTGTGATAGATTCCTAGAAGTGTGGAATCTTGTATTCACCCAGTTCGACAAGGATGAAAAGGGAGTTTACCATCCACTACCAAATCCAAATATAGATACTGGGATGGGTCTTGAGAGAATTGCTGCAATAATGGAAAATGTTGATACCATATTTGATATTGGTGCAATTAAGGATATTCTTGATAGGGTATGCACAATATCTGGATATAAGTACAAGTCTGATCCTGATAAGGATGTTTCCGTAAGACTTATCACAGACCACACAAGAGCTATGACATTCCTTGTTTCCGATGGAGTTATTCCAAGTAACGAAGGAAGAGGTTATGTTCTTAGAAGACTTATTAGAAGGGCTGCAAGACATGGAAAACTCCTTGGCATAGAAAAGGGATTCCTGGATGAAATGGCTGGAGTTGTTATTGACTCCTGGTCTGTGGAGTACAAGGAGCTTAAGGAAAATGAAGCTCAGATTAAAAAGGTAATAAGAACTGAGGAAGGTAAGTTCCAGGAAACCATAAATCAAGGTCTTTCAATCCTTGATGAATATATTGATGAAATGAAGGAGAAAAACCTTGAAGTCTTCTCCGGAGAAAGAGCATTTAAACTTTACGATACATTTGGATTCCCATTGGAGTTGACAAAGGAAATCCTAAATGAAAAGGGAATAAAACTAAACGAGGAAGAATTCAACAACCATATGGAAGAACAAAGACAAAGAGCAAGAAGTGCAAGACTTGAAACCGATGGTGGTTGGGGTGGAAAAGAGGATGAGGAACTAACTAAAGGCATACAGAGTAAATTCCTTGGTTACCTAGTAACAAGTTCAACTTCCAAAGCCATAGCCCTATTTAAGGAAGGGGAAAGGGTTAGTCTACTTTCTGATGGAGAGTATGGCTCTGTAATCCTTGATGAGACGCCATTCTATGGAGAATCCGGTGGACAGGTGGGAGATAAGGGAGTATTCATCTTTGATGGTGGAAAGGCCATAGTTGAAGATACTAAGCTTACCAAGGAAGGGGCTCAGATTCACCTTATCAAAGTGGAAGAGGGAACCCTCAAGGAAGATATGATGGTGGAGGCAAAGGTTGAGGATGAGCTTAGAGATTCCACAAGAAGAAACCACTCTGCTACTCATCTTTTACACAAGGCTCTAAAGACTGTTCTTGGATCCCATGTAAATCAGGCTGGATCCCTTGTGACTCCCACAAGACTTAGGTTTGACTTCTCTCACTTTGAGGGAATCAGCAAAGAGGATATTGGAAGGATAGAAGAAATAGTAAATACCCATATCCTAGCTGGACATGCTGTAAAAACTGAGGAGAATACCTTAAAGGAAGCTCAGGAAAGAGGAGTTATCGGTCTGTTTGAAGAAAAGTATGGTGAAACTGTTAGAGTTGTAAGCATGGGTGATTATTCCATGGAACTTTGTGGTGGAACCCACGTTTCTAATACTGGACAGATTGGATTATTTAAGATAGTATCTGAGGCTAGTATAGCTTCTGGTGTAAGAAGAATTGAAGCCCTTACTGGTAAGAATGTTTACCAATATATAAATGAACTGGAAAATGATGTGGAGGAAGTTGCCCACATTATGAAGTCCACAAAGGCTAACATCAAGGATAGAGCACAAGGTGTAATGGAAGAATTAAAGGAAAAGGATAGAGAGATATCCAAGTTAAAGGATAAGCTTTCATCCAACATAGCTGATGAAATACTATCCAGTGTGGTGGATGTTGATGGAATCAAACTTATAACCTATACTGTCAGTGACCTTGACATGAATGGACTTAGAAATCTTGGAGATGAACTAAAGGCAAGGCTGCACTCAGGTGTGGTAGTTCTTGCATCAACCCTAGATAACAAGCTTTCCTTCGTTGCAATGGCAACAAAGGATGTTACAGAAAAAGGTGTTCATTCAGGTAATATCGTAAAACATGTGGCATCATTAACCGGTGGAAGCGGTGGAGGAAGACCTGAAATGGCCCAAGCCGGAGGTAAGGATGTTAACAAGGTTAAGGAAGCAATGGATTCAGTGATGGAGTTTGTTAAAGGCCAGATAAAATAATTAAAAATACAAATAATAGTATATTGTGGAAGGTATATCTTTCACAATATACCATTATCATTTAAGTTTTTTAAATGATAAAAAATTGATACCAAAGCCTTTAACATATGGTATAATATAGAATAAGGGGTGGTATTGTGAATGATAAAATGAATGAAACAATGAAATTTGAGGCCACTAAGGAAACACCGGTAGAACCAAAGGAAATATTATTTTCAGTTTTCGAATCATTGGAAGAAAAGGGATACAATCCCATTAACCAAATTATAGGGTACATCCTATCTGGAGACCCAACCTATATTACAAGCCATAACAATGCAAGGACGTTAATTAGAAAGATCGAGCGAGACGAGTTGTTGGAGGAATTACTTCGAGCATACTTAAAGTGCAATAAAGATTAATCATAATGAGATGGGTGGCAAAATGGGCTATCCATCTTCATTTATGTTAAAATAAGGGGTAGAAGGATTTGGAAAGAGTATATTTAGGTAGTACTGATATAAAGGTTTCAAGATTATGCTTTGGGTCACTTACCATGACTCCATTTCAGGCTAATCTTTCCATTAAGGAAGGTGCAGACCTTATAAAATACGCCTATGAGAAGGGAATAAACTTCCTTGATACTGCTGAGATCTATGAAAACTACCAGTATATAAGAGAGGGAATAAGGAGCATAAGAAGAGATGACTATGTCCTGTCAACAAAGACCTATGCATATACACAAGAGATGGCTGAGGAGTCATTAAAAAAGGCACTTAAAGAACTTGACACAGACTATATAGACCTATTTCTTCTGCATGAACAAGAAAGCATACATACCATCAGAGGACATTTCCCAGCCATTGAGTATCTTCTAAAAGCCAAGGAAAAAGGCTATATTAGAGCCTTGGGCATTTCAACCCATAAGATAGAAGGGGTTAGGGGATTTAATAAAATAAAGGAACTTGATGTTATTCACCCCATAGTTAATAAGGGTGGAATTGGAATTCATGATGGAACTATTCAGGATATGCTCCAGGAATTAAAGAGATCCCATGAAATGGGTAGGGGAATCTATGGAATGAAACCCCTAGGTGGGGGACACCTTATTGATTCCGTGGAGGATGCATTTAATTTTGTAAGGGACTTACCCTATATCCATTCCATAGCCATTGGTATGCAATCCCAGGATGAAATTGATGCTGATGTTTCATTGATGGAAAATGGGTATATAAAAGAGGAATTGAAAAAAAATCTAAAGATGGTTAATAGAAGACTGATCGTCCATGACTATTGTCAGGGATGTGGAAATTGTGTAGAAAGATGCCAGCAAGGGGGAATTACTTTGATGGATGGACACGCAACCCCCAATGATAAGTGCATCCTTTGTGGCTATTGTGCCACAGTGTGTCCGGAGTTTTGTATAAAAGTTATATAATGGAGAGAATATGGAAAGAATACTAGGACTAGATATTGGAGAAAAGAGAATTGGAGTTGCAGTTAGCGACCCACTGGGTTATACAGCCCAGGGTGTAAAGACCATACACCGAGAAAGTAAAGTTAAGGATATGAAGGAGATAGAAGATCTTCTTATCCAGTATGAAATAAAGAAGGTAGTTGTTGGAATGCCAAAGAACATGAATGGTAGCATTGGTCCATCAGGGGAAATGGTTAAAAAAGTTGCTGAGAAAATAAAGAATAAGTTTAATATAGAGCTGATATATGTTGATGAAAGACTTAGTACTGTCTCCGCAGAAAGGATCCTTATTGAAGGAGATGTAAGAAGAGAAAACAGAAAAAAGGTTATCGATATGGTAGCTGCAACCTATATCCTGCAGACTTATCTGGATACAAAGTAAAGGGGGATATTTATGACTGAAAAACACGTATTTTTTGATGAATTGGGAAATGAGATCGAGTTTGTTGTAAAGGCTAAGTTCAGCCTTGATGAAGAAGATTATGTAGCACTATTACCTGCAAATGAAATAGATGCAATGACATATATTTTAAAGATTGAATTGGATGAAAACGGAGATGAAATCTTGGTTGGAATCGATGATGACGAACTGGATGAAGCTAAGGAAGCATACGAAGAATTGTTAAAACAACAATTACAATAAGGGTGGTGTGACTGTGGAAGCCATGATAAAGAATTATATGGAAAAACTACAAAGAGAAGGATACAAGTATACTAATCAGAGGGAAGAAATCCTAAGGATTATTATGGACAACAAGGATGATCATCTATCATGTGAAGAGGTCCATAACATTGTATCCAAGGAAAATAAGGATGTGGGCATAGCCACAGTTTATAGAACACTACAATTATTTGAGAAGCTTAATTTTGTATATAGGATTAATTTCGATGATGGAGTATCACGTTATGAACTAAACCTTGGAACGGAGAACCACCACCATCATCATTTAATATGCACAAAATGTGGATCTGTAACGGAAGTGAAAATGGATTTATTGGAACTACTTGAAGATAATATCGAAAAGGAAGAAGGGTTCACAATTCAGGATCACAATGTTAAGTTCTACGGAATATGTAAAAATTGTAAAAAAGAGAATTAGTAAAGAACTTAAGGAGTGATAAAGTGGCAAAAAAGAATAAACTAAAAATAATCCCTTTAGGAGGGTTGGGAGAGATCGGTAAGAACATTACCGTTCATGAGTATAAGGATTCCATAGTGATCGTGGACTGTGGAATGACATTCCCAGAGGATGAAATGCTAGGTATTGACATCGTAATACCTGATATATCCTACCTTATCAAGAATAAGGACAAGATAAAGGGTCTAGTGTTAACCCATGGTCATGAGGACCATATTGGGGCTATTCCCTATGTTTTGAAAAAGATAGATATGCCCATCTATGGAACGAAACTGACACTGGGCCTATTACAGAACAAATTAAAGGAACACAACCTTACAAATGTGGATCTTAATGTGGTAAATTACGGAGATAAGGTGAAGCTTGGATACTTTGAGGTGGAATTCATTCCAACTGTCCATTCAATACCTGATTCTGCAGCCCTGGCAATTACAAGTCCAATCGGTACTGTAATTCAGACGGGAGACTTTAAGATAGACTTTACACCAATTGATGGTGCCATGATGGACCTTGGAAGAATATCAGAATTGGGAAGCAGAGGAGTTCTAGCTCTTTTATCTGATTCCACAAATGTTGTAAGACCTGGGTATTCCATGAGTGAAAGAATGGTGGGAGAGACCTTCAAGGACCTTTTCCACAAGGCAGAGGGTAGAATATTGGTGGCAACTTTTGCATCCAATGTGTACAGGGTGCAGCAGATAATTGAAGCTGCTGAATTAAACAACAGAAAAGTAGTACTTTCTGGTCGATCCATGGTAAATACCACAACTGTAGCTTCTGAACTTGGATATCTTAAATTCAAGGAAGGAACAATTATTGACATCAAGGATATGAACAAATACAGAAAAGACGAAATAGTTATAGCAATGACTGGTTCCCAAGGTGAGCCCATGAGTGCATTG
>JAUWAD010000069.1 GCA_030602225.1 Bacillota bacterium
ATCTTGTCCCCATATTCGATGTGGAATCTCTTCACATATTTTAAATCCATGCTTTTCATATAAATATCTTGCTGCATCAAGTATACTAACTGTCCAAAGAATCATCTCCTTATAACCAGCACCCTTTGCAAAATCAATAGCTGTTTTAAGCAAAACATTTCCAAGCCCTTTACCTCTTTCCTCTTCAAGTAACAAAAACCATCTTAATTGAGCTATATCTTCTTCAAAAAAAGCCACAGCAACAACTCCAACTTTTCTGTTATTTTTTTCTGCTATCCATATTTCTTCTCGACCTATTTTTCTGGTATTATGAAACCTACTCAGTGGTTCCCTGACATATTCGGGAAAAGTGCTGTCAAAACCATATTCCCTGGCATACATTTCACCATGGGTATCAACTATCCACTGTAAATCCCCTTCTTCATACTCTCTTATTACGTAATCCCTAAAGTGTTCCATACTATCCCTCCATTTTATCGCTTTAAAGTATATTGTTACATATTGTATCATAATTACCTGTAAAGAAAAATAGTATTAGTGTGAAAATATATGGTCCAAAGAATTCTTGAAAATATACTAAAGGACTAAATCCTTTAAAATGGACTAGCCCTCATCTATTAACACGACAAAATATGTAGCTATTATTTATCAACCATAACTTCTTTTCCTACAGAAAAAAGATAAAGATATGTTTCCTTTACATTCTTCTTTGTAATTCTTTCAATAGCTTCCTTATAAGTTCCAAGTTGTAATCGGTATTCAGCAATAATTTCATCTACTCTTCTTCCTCTTAAGTTGTCAGTCTTGTAATCAAGGATCACTAATCCATCCTCTTCCTCAAAATAACAGTCTATAATTCCATGGACTGAGACAGAGTCATCTCCTGATATACCCTCAAATAGTTCTGAAGCTTTTTTCTTTAGAATAAAAGGCACTTCCCTTTTAATTGAAGTGGAGTTTAACATTCTCTTTCCTATATTTGAGTTGTAGAATGAAACTATCTTCTCAATATAGTTTTTATGAATAAATTCACTTTGTCTTTTAGTTATTAGTCCTCTTATCTCAAAATCCTTAATTTGATCTGTTACTGATTTGGCAGTAATCTTTGTAGTAAATTGAAAATTTTCCATTACAAGATGTATCAATGTCCCAATTTCAGTTCCACTTAAAGGTAGATTCTCATCCTTAAAGCCCTCTTGATCCTTAGTGTAATCTAGAATATCATTTAGGGGGGGTATAAGGTCTCTTGAGCCTTCCTTACTAAGACTTGCATACTTCAATCCAGTAACTGGAAGTTTGGCTGGAGCTGCTCCTGAATCCATCCATTGATACTTAAATTTAAGTCTTTGGTCAACTTCATCATATAAATTATCATCTGACATTTCAAGAAGTCCCATTAGTTTTTCTCTTGTGGAATTTCTACTCGTATCAATACTAATGTTTAGAAGATTATGGGCTGATTCTCTCCTAATGATAAAATTATCATACTCCCATCTTGTAACTCTGCCTATTAGTTCCTCATGTTCCAAATCCTTAAATATACAAGGACCTATCCAATCCAAATAGGATTTAGCCTTATACAGGAAATAATTATCCGTACCCTGGACCCATCTATTGTATTTGGTCATTAAATCATCAATGGTTCCAACCATTATCAACCTGTCGATTGCCCTTGTCATCCCAACATAAAGAATTCTCATCTCTTCAGCCAGGGCCTCCAATTCATTTTTCTTGGCTATAGCATCCCTTGCCAGGGTACTTTTTCTAATCCTTTTATCCATATCAAAATATATAGGCCCAATCCCTAGCTCCTTATGCATCAATACCTTTTTTGAATTATCAAGCTTATTGAATCCCCTATCTAGAGAATTTAGAAATACTATTGGATACTCCAAACCCTTGCTATTGTGTATTGACATAAGTCTTACCACATCTTCATTTATCCCGATTACTTTAGCTGAACCTGTCTTGTCGTTATCTCTGCTCATTATCGTCTCAACATAAAGTAGAAAATCATATATATTTCTTGTAGTCCCGGATGTATATGTATAAGCTTTATCAACCAACATTCTAAGATTAGCTTGTCTTTCCTTACCCTTAGTCAGCCCACCAACAAAACCATAGTATTTGGAATCCAGTAATATCATCCATATAAGATCTTCAAGTTTCATATTATTGCTTTCATCTCTCCAATGATCCAGTCTATTGAAGAAGCTCTTAAGTTTAGCTCTTAATTCTTCATCAATTACTGCAGCCTTATCATCAATCTCCAGTCCATTAATATAATTTCTGCAGGCATTGTAATAACTGCCCTTTCTATATATGGACCTTATCAAAGTTAACTCCCTAATATCAAAACCACCTATTGGAGAACGCATTACACTAAGAAGGGGTATATCCTGAGCTGTATTATGGAGTAATTTCAATACATTTACAGCCACTTGCACTTCAATGGAATTGAAGTAACCTCCCCCGCCTTCATAATAAAAGGGGATCTTTTCCTTCCTGAATACTTCTTCATATATACCAGCCCAGCCTGAAACAGCCCTTAGGAGAATTACAATATCACCATATGCTACCCTTTTAAGTTTATCATCAGATTCCTTATGAAAAGTCTTCTCCTGTAATAATTCCTTTATTCTTCTTGCTGTGAATCTTGCTTCCAATTCCACTTTTTCTAGAAATTTTAACTCATCGTCATTATCTTCACGATTCTCTTCATCAGGTTCATGAGTTTTTTCTATCTCATTCTTCTCCATATCAATTATATTTAATTCCACTGGATTTTTGGTAGAAAATTCCATGTTACCAGTATTTAGTAACACATTTTCATTATAGTCTATCTCACCAAATTCACTGGACATAATCCTACTGAAGATATAATTGGTTGACTTAAGTATCTCCTCTCTACTTCTAAAGTTTTTGTTAAGTTCAATTACCCTGTGTATATTATCATCATCCAACTCTTCCCTATCAAAGGAAAAACTGTTGTATTTTTCGTTGAATATGCCAGGATCAGCCAATCTAAATCTGTAAATACTCTGTTTTACATCTCCAACCATGAATAAGTTCTTTTCTCTTTTTATCTTGTTTATTATAGCTTCCTGTTTTCCATTTATATCCTGATATTCATCTATGAATATATACTTAATCTTATCCCTGTATTCCATGGCAATTTCAGATGGCCTTGGTTCTTTCTTATCATCTAGGCTACTGGGATCTGTTAACACTTCAAGGGCATAGGATTCAAGATCATTAAAATCCAGCAATGACAACTCCTTTTTCTTCCTACTGAATATATCATCCACATTTTTAACTATTCTATAAAGGCTCTTCATGGAAGGATACATATGTTTCAAATCCTTCCCATAGGAGTCCAAGCTATTAATACTAAACAAATTACTTAAATCCTTAACTATATCCTTATACTTGGTTCTATTCTTGTTCTTGATTAAATCTTCCTTTTCAGGGTTAACTTCCCGTTTCTCCACACCTTTGTCTTTGGATATCCTAACGAAGCTATGGTTACTAAGGCTGTTTATGAATATCCCAGGCTCTCCAAAAGACTCATTGATAAGCTGATTAATAAGGTCCAGATCTTTCCTTAAGGTTCCTTCATAGTAGTTTGGTCCATCTTCTGCCTGACAGATTCCAATTCCAAGTTCAACCAATCTCCTAGCACCCACCAGGCTCAGTCTTGAATGATCAATCAATACCTTAATCCATGGGGAGTCCATAAGGTCCAATCCATCAACATTGAGCTTTTCAACACCTTCATCAAGCCATTTATATGGCTGTTCAAAGCTTTGAATAAACAAGTATGTATTATTAATCAATTCATGAAGTTCATCATCATATCTATTTGAGGAGAACCCTTCCACTAGGGTTATGAAGTCATCATTTTCATTGGAGTATTCAATTTCCAATGCTTCTTCTATAGATTTTCTATAAATTCCATCCAGTTCTTCTGTATCCCCAATTTTCAGGGAAGGATCTATGCCAATCAGGTGAAAATTCTTTCTAAGTACATCCAGACAGAAGGAGTGGAATGTTGCTATATGAGCTTTTTCAAGAAGATTTAGCTGTTTTCTCAAATGCTTTGTGTTATTTCCTTCACCTATGGCTTTAATCAAAGCTTCCTGAATTTTTTTCTTCATTCCTGAAGCTGCTTCATTGGTAAAGGTAACCACAAGAAAACTATCCAAATTCTCATTCTTATCTTTAACAAGACTTATTATCCTCTCTACTAATACTGCTGTCTTACCAGAACCGGCAGCAGCAGAAACAAGTATGTTGTATTCTTCCATTTCAATTATTCGTCGTTGTTCTCTAGTCCAGTTCATTATGAGAGATACCTCCTTTACCTTTAATCAACTCAATAAAGTCCAAAGGCTTGTTACTAACACCTTTAATATTTCTGTAAGTGTCTTCATTGGTGGGATCAAACATGCAGATACTGGCATAATCACAATATTTACATGCATTATCACCTCTGTTCTTCTTATATGGGAGTATGGGAAACTCTCCTTCTATTATCCTATTTGCAATTTCCTTAATCTTCCCTTCAACAAACTCTAGGATAATATTAAATTGATCATCATCCAGCACTGGATCTCCTGCATATGGAGAACCTGCCTTGGTAAATCTTATTCCAAGAATATTGTTGTTTTCATAGTCATTATCCAGTGCCCTTATGATATCAACATCATTAACAGTGTATCCAGTAAGTCTTAAGTCCTTTAATTTTGCCAAGTAGCTATCCTCCACATCACCTAGGAATACAGGATCATCCACTGCAAAATAGTATAAACCAGCAACTTTAGGTTTCTTACCCAGGACTGACTCTCCATTATTTACAATGGCTAGAAGATACACAAATAACTGAAGCTGTAATCCCTCATATAAATCCTTAAGCTCTATTTTTTTCTTAGAGGACTTGTAATCAATTATTCTAACATATTCCTCCCCATCTACACTTTTGTAGGTATCAACCCTATCTATCTTACCCCTTAGTTTTATAACACCCTTATCAAGGGTTATGATATATGGTTTAATTTTTAAAGTATCTACACTTCCCATTCCTATTTGTAGTTCAGTAAATCTTGGTCTGAACTTTCCACTTTGTATTTGAAATAGTATTACTTCAGCAGCAGAAATAAGAACTCTTTCCATCTTTCTTTGGATATACTTATTTCTCCTGGTGGCTTCAAATGTAAGGTTTCTTAGATTATCTCTCCCTCTGACCTCTTGGATTGATTGAGCCATCATGCCTCTTGCATCTTCCCTGGTCATACTGGGTATTTCAGATTCCTTTTCCATTATTCTATTTATGAAGTCTTCCAATACATCATGATGTTCATTGCCTATATCATAGAATTCAACCTTTTGAATAATTCTTTCCATCGGTCTTAATATATCCTCAACAAAATACTTAAAAGGACATTCTGAATACTTTTCAAGCTTGGTTACTGTCATGTTAAGATTATTATCAAACCTACTCAATAAGGTTTGTGAATCCAATCCTTCAACCTTATTGCTAAATTCCAGGGATTTCATAAGATTTGATACTTCCTCTTCACCATTCTCACTAAACCATCTAAATACTTCCCTAAATACAGGGTCTATATTATCACTGCCTAAATAGTTTCTTAAGGCAATTACCATTTGCTCCCATGAATGGTTAATGGTTTCTATTGATAATAACCCATCATCTAGGGATTTATCATCACAGGCTCTGGGATAAATGCTTCTAAGATTATTTAGTAGCAGGGCTGGTTGCAGAGTGGAATCATCCTTACTGCTCAATGGATAGCTTACAAATATCATATCTGATGGAGCAGAAAATAGCCTGTAAAGTATATGATAATCTCTAAAGGTATTAAACTCAGTACCATTTTGTATATGGTATCCACAATCTATTATTTCTCTTCTATCATCATCAGTGAGTAATCCCTTTTCCCTATTATCAGAAACTGCATCCTGGGTTAGTCCCATAATTAAAAGCACCTTTGTTCCCTTAACTGATATATTCCTTATATCCCCTACTTCTATGGTATCCATAGTAGGGGGTATGGTTCTTATTTTAATCTCCCTTAATCCTGTTTCCAGCAATATTTTAAATGAAGATGCATCAACAATTTCATCCTTACTGATAAGTAATAGTTGCTCCAAAACTTCCATAATAGAATTCCATGATTGAGAGAGTTCACTTGCCTTTGCGTAACTATTCTCCTGAATAAGAACATCATAATTCTTTATAATCACTTCCTTAACTTCCAAGGCATCTAAATACTTTAATATAAAGGATGAATAATCACCAACAGTTATTAAACTCTTAAACTCCTCTCTCCCACTGGAAAAGGTCTCAATGAAATTTCTTTGGGCAAGTAACACTTCTTCATCCACTTCAGTTATGATTTCCTTGAACCAGTTATCTCCTTTTAATCCAAACTGCAATGCAGTATTTTCCAGCTTGTTAATTTGATCTTGCGATAGTTTTGAGTATCCACTCTTTAAGTGCTTTATAACATCTTCAGATTTGAAATTACCAGAAAACATATCAAGTAAGGATATAATGTGCTTTACTAGAGAACTACTTAGTATATCCTTATTTTCATCAAGATAATATGGTATATCCTCCCTATTGAATATCTTCTTCAACTCATTTTCATATATTCCCTTATCACTAACTGCAACCTTAAAATCCTTATATCTATATCCTTTAGTTCTAATTAGTCTTCTTATAATTCTTGCAGTTTTTTCAACTTCCTCATACGGATTCAATGCCCCGTAAGCCCTTATGTTCTCAACCTCATTACTGTATGTGATTGGGTTTATGCTGAATAGATTTTCTTCCAATACTCTTATTTCATCTTCAATCCCCAAATTGAATTCACTTTTTATGATTTTCTCATCTATACTAATTGCTCCTAGACTAGAGTAGGTATCATAAACTACCTTGAAAGCCTCCCAATCGCCTTTCTCTTCCAGATTAACCAGATAGGATGGCTCTATGTTAAGGGATACTGCTAATCCTCTAGAATAGTCCTCCAGGGCTTTTAACAGTATTAACTCATGATTGTCAAAGTGGTCAAATCCATCCACCCAAATTTTCGAGTTATTAACCCACCTGGATGTTTTGATCAAATTCACTCCAAGATAGAGTTTATCCTCATTGTCATAATATATATTCTTTGTAATGTTTAAGTACTCATGATAAACAAGGTGAATGTCCTTGAGTTTCTTACCGGTTACAGTCCTTTTAGAACTCCTTATTACATTTTCAAGATCTTCAGGATTTATTCTACTCTTCTTAAACTCCTTTATCACACTTTCCAGTTCAAGGAGCATACCTTTAGTCTCCTTTACCTTGTTATAAAAGATAAGCTTATCTCCATTGTTCTTTACTATCTTCCTTAATATCAGTTGCCTGCCAAAGGTTGACAGCTCTTTGATGAATCCTTTTCCCTGTTCCTCAAGTATCTTATTTACAAGACCAGTTATACTCAATATACTAATATCCAATATTCCATCATTTTCTAGCCTTGCTATCATATCATTCTCAGCCTGAAAGGTTATTGTATCTGGAACTATTAGAATACAGCTTGAATCTGGATAAGTCCTCTGCTCTTTGGCTATTTCATCATAAATAGTTGTTGATTTTCCTGACTTACTCCTACCTGCTATGATTCTCATCCTAAATATCCTCCCATTTGAAAATTAATGTGTTAAATAAATGTATATATAATTAATTCTAACACAAACCCCTTACAGTCAACAGAAATTTAATTCCCTGTTTTTTGTAAGGGGTTTTTCTTCTCATTATTTTAGTAATTTTTTCTTTCTAAAATCCATAATCCCTAGATTACTTAACAAACTTATCAATAGCATTATTTAACTTAATTAGCGGTTCTCTGTCATCATTCTCAATGGCTTCAATTATACAGTGGTTAATATGATCCTCAAGGATAATTTTCCCCACATTATTTAGAGCAGATCTTACTGCAGAAATTTGAATTAATACTTCATCGCATTCCTTGCCTTCTTCGATCATTTTCTTTACAGCTTGCGCATGTCCAATGATTCTTGCCATCCTATTGATTACCTGCCTGTTGTGAGGATGCTTATCAATATGGTCCATATTTATATCCCCCTTTCCTTAACTAATCTTTATTTCTTTCCACTTACCCCTTAGGAATCTCAACAATAGAATTGTACCTCTAACAGTTATATCCAAGGCATAGGCTAACCAAACTCCAACCAGTCCTAAATTAAGTTTGATTCCAAGAATATATACACCCAACACCCTTATTCCCCAAATTCCAAATAGGGTGGAATACATTGGGAACTTTGTATCTCCAGCTCCCTGAAGGGCAGATGTTATAACCAAAGTCATGCATAGGAAGGGTTGGAAGAGAGCAATTATTCTAAGCACCTTCACCACAAGGGAAATAACCTGTGGGTCCTTACTGAAAATCCCAGCAAGGAATGGTGCAAATACATAAAACACCACTCCCATGAATATCATGAATATGGTGGCTAATATATTAGAGATCAATCCAAATTCCTTTGCCTCCTCTGGATTTTTCGCTCCTAGGTGTTGACCGACCAGGGTAGCTGCAGCCACCCCAAATCCCATCCCTGGTAAGTAGGAGTATGCTTCTATGGTACCGGCTATATTATGGGCGGCATATGCTTTCGTTCCGATGGTAATAATCAGACCTCCATAGACCAGCTGTCCAAATCTCATTATCAGTTTCTCTACCCCAGCAGGTAGCCCAATTCTTGATATTGATCTGATAATATCTAAATCCAGTTCCCACTTCCTGAACAAATCTATATGAATCTTTGTCTTATTTCCATTAACTGATAACAACAGAAGTAATACCCCCATTACCCTTGAAACCGTTGTGGCAATACCTGCACCAAGAATTCCCAAACCTTGAAAATTAAAAATACCAAATATCAAAATATAATCAAGTATAATATTAATGATATTGGAAACAATAGCTACCTTCATTGGAGTTTTAGTATCTCCTGCCCCTCTTAAGCTACTGGATAGAACCATCATTAAACAAAGAAATACACAAGGAACAGCCACTGATAAAAAGTATGGCAGAGCATATCTTATAACACTTTCATCTGCACCAAGGAATGACAGAATCTCCCTGGCAAAGATTAGGTTTAAACCTCCAAATACAAGACCTATTCCCAATGCTATTATAATAGATTGTTTCACTGAGCGGTTAGCTCTATCAATATCCTTAGCTCCAATACTTCTTGATACTATGGCTGTGGTTCCAACTCCTATGGCGATAAAGAATGATATGTAGATGTTCATTATAAGGTTGGTTACACCCACACCGGCAATGGCTTCCGAACCGATTCTACCTATGAAATAAGTATCAACTGTTCCCAATAGAACCTGAAGAATATTTTCTATCATTGCTGGGATTGCCAGAGATAGTATTATTAGTACTGTGCTTCTGTGCTTTTTTACTATGCTTGTTAAGCTGCTCATGTGAGATACTCCTAATTATATTATCCCCCATAGGGGGATAATATAATTGTAATACAGCTAGAATTCTTTTTCAACAAATAATAAATGGAATGAAGAATGTACAAATGAAAATACCCCCAAGTAATAGTCGTAATGTCGTACTAAGACTATCAAGCTTGGAAGTATTCAATACTAGTTTATTACTATATTAACTCCTCATGTTTTGCTTCAAAAGTTTCAACAACTAACAATTAGAAAAATCTACGCTGAACTAATTCTTTATCTTATACTCGTAACTTACAACGCCTCCAACATCCATGAATCCACCAGCATCGTAAATCCTTCTAGCACCTTTATTGGTTTCATTTACTGATAGGATGGTTCTCTTAAATCCATTCTTATCAGCAAACCTAATAGCTTCTCTTAATAGCAGACTACCTAAACCCTTGTGTTGATAATCAGGAATTACCGATAATGAACCAATATTCATGATTGGCTCTCCTTCATATTCATCCTTGGTACATCTTACAGTCCCCACTGCCTTTCCATTGTGTCTAAGTACCATCATCCCACCAGGTAAGTAATCATCCTTATCTTCATATGTCAGGATCATTTCAGTACATACTGGTATTTCATTACCTGTTACAAATGCAAAAGCTTCATTTCTAACCCTACACCAATCTTCAGCTTCTTCCGCCAGGTCATGACCTGTTATTTCATATCCTTCTGGTAGTTCTTCCTCAGGAATGGGTTCATCATCCCTTACCATAAGATACACATGCCTACTTGCTTTGAATCCAAGATCCTCAACTCTTCCCATTAATCCAATGTTCTCTGATGGTACGAATAAGTAAACATTATTTAAGTCTGCTGCATGGATAAGTATTCTATGGAATAGACTGTCATATATGGCCTGATTATCCTTTTCAGAATAAAGTATCCTAAATCTTGCCCTATCTCCCCTTCTGTTATACTCATCAATAATCAATGAAGCTGCAGCAATAACCTTATTCCCTTCCATGTAAAGAAATGTAGGATTTTCTGGATTATACTCAAAACTATTTAGATCCTCTTCGTAAAGATACGAGTCATCCACCTGGTCTCTGTGTTTCCTACAAAAATCTGTAAAACCCTTTAAGTTTTCGCTGTTTAATTCGACTATTCTGCCTTCTACTTCCATTAATCCACCCTACCTTTCATTATTTTATTTTCTTAGCTTATATATTACCCAACTAATCTTAATATAAAGCCATAATTTAAGCCATTTTAATATTTATCAAAATCTTTTGGTAAGAATACTCCTTCCTCTGTAGGTAGGAGATGAATTACTAAATATTTCTGCAAAACACTTGTTCGACTAAGTTAGCAGTGATATACTAATATCAAGGAGCTGAGTATGATGAATAGAGCTTCTAAATATAGATTATACCCAACAACTGAACAGACTGCATTAATTAACAAAAATATTGGTTGTAGCAGATTCATCTACAATCATTTTTTAGCATTAGCTAAGATTGATGGATACCTTAACTACAATCAATATGCAAAGGCTCTTCCTTTGCTTAAAAAAGCATATCCATTTTTAAAAGAAGTGGAA
>JAUWAD010000128.1 GCA_030602225.1 Bacillota bacterium
TTAGCGTATTACTTCTTAGCAACGGTTCTTCCAGTTGATAAGATTATCGGGAAGTTATATCCAATATTTGGAGCTTCATTATTAATAATGGCAGCAGGAATAGGTGCTAAGCTAGTAATTGATGGATATCAATTACCTGCATTTACTCTTTCAAATCTTCATCCAAAGGGCCTACCAATCTGGGCCATACTATTTACAACAATTGCATGTGGTGCAATATCAGGATTTCATGCAACTCAATCACCAATGATGGCAAGATGTATGACAAAGGAAAGCTATGGGAGAAGGGTATTCTATGGTTCAATGATTGCTGAAGGTGTGATAGCAATGATATGGGCAGCTGCGGGAATGGTATTCTTCAATGGCGTAGGTGGGTTATCAGAAGCTTTGGCGACAGGAGGTGGACCAGCAGGGGTTGTTTATACAATTTCTACAACATTACTTGGTCCAGTTGGTGGAGTTCTAGCAATGCTGGGAGTTATAGCTTGTCCTATCACATCTGGTGATACTGCATTTAGAAGTGCAAGACTTACAATAGCTGATGCCATGAGCTTTGAGCAAGGTCCAATCAAAAAGAGATTATTACTTTCATTACCGTTATTTGTAGTTGGATTTGCATTGACCAGAATAGACTTTAACATAATCTGGAGATACTTTGCTTGGTCAAATCAGACTTTAGCTATGATAGTTCTTTGGGCAGCAGCAGCATACTTGGTTAAAATGGGAAAATCTCACTGGATGACATCTCTTCCAGCAACATTTATGACAGCAGTAAGTATAACATATATTATGCAAGCACCAGAAGGATTTAGATTAGCTACATCAATAGCATATCCAGTAGGAGCAGCAGCTGCAATACTAGCATTAGGATTCTTCATCTTTAAGTCCAAAGCAGAAGTTGTGCCAGCAAAGTAATTAAACAAAGCCTTCAGCTTAGCAATAAACTGAAGGCTTATCTTTTCTATTTTACTTTCTTTCCTAATTTATACACATTCTCCACATCAAACAGTGTATCTAAATTTACCAGTGGGTTATCATTTAATACTATAAAATCTGCAAATTTACCTGCTTCCAAAGTACCATATGAGTTTAGAATCCCTAAGCAATCAGCACTATTTTTTGTGGATGCAGTAATAGCTTCCATGGGAGTCATACCGTTCTCAACCATTAGCTTCAACTCCCAGGGAGCTCCACCATGTTGATTGAAAGGAGTCCCAGAGTCTGTACCCATGGCAATTTTAACCCCCGCTTTATAGGCTTTTCTGAAGCTTTCATTGTGATAATCCATTACGTATTTTGATTTGTCCACTGCATACTGAGGAACTCCATTTTCCACTCCATACTTTACAATAAAGTATGGTGCCACAAGGGTTGGAACAAGATAGGTTCCTTTATCCAACATCATTTGAATTACTTCATCATCTAAAAATATTCCATGTTCCACTGAATCAATTCCTGCTAACACAGCATTTTTAATACCAGTTGTACCCTGAGCATGTGTTGCTGTAAGTTTCCCAGCTTTGTGTGCTTCATCTACTGCAGCTTTCATTTCTTCCATGGATAATTGAGGGCTTCCAGGCTCAACTCCCTTTGTCATAACTCCTCCAGTTGCCATAATCTTAATTACATCAGCACCTGCTTTAAGTTGCTCTCTTGCTGCCTTTCTGGTTTCTTCAACACCATCTGCTTCCCTACCCATTATCCATCCATGACCGCCAGTCATTGTTACTACTTTACCTGAGGCTAGAAACTCTGCTCCTTCAATCAGACCTTCATTAACTGCATCCCTTAGAACTAGATCAATGTAGTCATAACCTCCCAGATCTCTGAAGAAGGTTGTACCTGAGTAAAGGTGTTTCTTAAGATTGTTTGCTCCCCTTAGAACCGTTTTATAAGGGGACTCGTTTATTAGTATGGAATTGGGATCTCCAACAGGTTCCATAACTATATGCACATGGGAGTTTATTAATCCTGGCATTACTGTTTTCCCAGTTAAATCCACTACCTCATCATCTTCTCCTTGAATATACTCACTTAGACTTCCTACTTGTAAAATTCTTTTGTCCTCAACTACTAAGTACGCATTATCTAATGCATCTGCTCCAGTCCCATCAATTAATGTAAATCCTTTGTAAACCACTTTATTACCCATACCCTGCCTCCTTTTATTAGATTAAATTAACCATTATTCCTGCCAAAACAACTGATGCAATAGTTACAGTAACAAATCCCGCAACAAGCATCTTAGGCATAATGGAATCAAGTATCAAAGTTCTTTCCATTTCTGTCTTGCCATTGGCATTGGCAACTTCATTACTTATTATAAATGTACCAGGGAATCCAAACAGTGCAGATACACCTATAGCTATGGACATCTCCATGGAATACCCAAGTAATTTACCAGCAATACCTGAGAAAATTGAAATACCTATAACTCCCAATACAAGACTTACTACCAATGGAAAAAGAATAGATAATAGCATCTCAGGTGTAGCTTTTGATAGATTACCAAAAATCACTGCCATTAAAGCAACCATTGCCAATCCAAAAGCATTTGACTTTGTCATGATAGACTCTTCTAAAAAACCAATCTCTCTAGCTATAACACCAATTAATAAGCACATAACATATCTATGAATTACTCCATTTGTCAAATCAGCAAGCTTGAAACTTACAAAGGCTACCATTGATAATTTTGCAAGTAATATATATGTAGTCTGTAGACTAGCAGGTAATGAAGGTATTAATTTTTTTCTCACTTTAGTACTTATTTTTTCATTATCAGTTTCAGAAGAATTATCTCCTGGGTTTTTTAATGCTAATATTTTTCTAGCTTCTCTATTTAGCATGTACGATGCCACTGGAAATCCAAAGAAACCCTGTACCACTATTAGAATTGTAACAAAAAGTGCGATTGAATCCAAGCCCTTTGCAGTGGCTGCTTCTCCCATTATTATTGCAGCAACTACTCCACCTGAGATGGGAGGGGCAGAAGCTACTGCATATTCCCTACCGATAATTGGAGTACCGACCACAAAGAGGAAAAGTCCTATTCCTGCTACAGCTGCCAAGGCAATTACAACTGTTTTCCATTGTTTCTTAAGATCATCAATACTAAGTAATGTTCCCATATGGGTTATAAGAAGTCCGATCATAAGAGCACCAAAACCAACCAGATGTGCATCTTGGAAAATAGTTGTTGGAAGACCAGACCAGAAAGCAACTAGGAATATTGCTGAGGCCACGAACATCATTGAAACTATGGACTTTGTCTTATATGAGACAAAATCACCCACTGCAAATACAATAAGTACAATCATTAAAGCTAATAAACTATCCATACTACCCCTCCAAATTTTATATTTATCTATTACTGGCCAGTAATAAAAAACCTAATAAAAAATAAAAGACTGTTAAAGAACGGATGAAATGTCAAAGGGATGTAATATACTGTAATTCTTTAACAGATAAATACTTTTATTTGATAAATTATATGTGATTATATCTCCAATAATTAT
>JAUWAD010000115.1 GCA_030602225.1 Bacillota bacterium
TGGCTAGAACTGGAAATATTAAGGGAAGAACCGCCACCACGAACAAAGTTGCATTCCATTGGGTTGCATCACTGGATGATGATGTATTATGGCAAAAAAGTGCTAGATGGTGCGTTGATGGAAAATACTACACTTCATCAGGTGTATCCGCTGGGATGGATATGACCCTGGACTATATTAAAGACAATCATTCTAGAGACGAGGCCATTAGAATTGCAAAGTGGATAGAGTATATCTGGAACGAAGATATGGAAAATGACCCATTTTCCATCTAGGAATCTCCTTATTAATTTAAGGAGATTTTTTTATTTTAATTTTAATTATATTTTATATTGACATTACTGTGTGTCACACAGTATAATATAGAAAAGGTGGTGATCATTTGATGGATGTGAATGATGTTCTATTAAGTATACAACAGGAGCTTAAAAGAGGGACCCTAGTTCTAGCTGTTCTAACTCAGATGGATCAACCCCAATATGGGTATTCTCTTATTCAGGCACTTACGGATCAAGGGATGGAGGTTGAACAAAATACCCTTTATCCATTATTACGAAGATTAGAAAAACAAGGTTTGTTGGAATCGGATTGGGATGTTGAGGGGAGTAGACCAAGAAGATATTACAAGATTAGTAATGATGGAATAAAGGTGAGATCACTTCTTATGGAAGATTGGAAGAAGCTAAATGAAATGATGTTTAAAATGATGGAGGGTTTAAAATGATTAAAGATTATCTGTACGCCATTGGAAAGTACCTTTCCCCTTCACAAAGAGAAGATGTATTAAAAGAAATCCAAGCAAATTTATTTGATTATCTTGAAGAAAATTATGGGGATAAAGAAGAATATTCTGATGAGGAAATTGAAGCAGCCATATTAAAAATGGGTAATCCCAAAGAGGTTGCACAAGCCTACTCTGATAGACCTAGGGCTTTAATTGCACCACCTTTACTAGATATCTATTATCTTCTTCTTAAAATTGTAATTCCAGCGGTTTCTTTAGGTTTAATAATTGCCAATGTGATTTCCATTAAGGATAATTCTGAAGTTGGTATGACAGTGCTTAAAATAATCGGTGATATTTGGTCAGCGTCCTTAACAGTGATAGGAATGATGACAATTATATTTGCACTATTACAAAGGTACTTGCCCGATAAGGATTTGGAAATTAAAGAGAATTGGACCGTTAAGAATTTGGAGAAAGCTCCTGACCTAAAGGAAAAGGTGTCCACGGTAGAATCCATATTTGGAATTGCCTTTGCTGTGTTGGGTTTATTGTTCTTTAATGGAAGTGGATTTCTCATTGTTTCTGATTCAGTGAATATAATTCCTGTATTAAACACATCAGTCTTTAGAAACTATCTACCACTAATAAATATATCCCTTATCCTATCTCTTATTCTGCATATATTCCTATTGATTAAAAGGAAATGGCAGTTTATAACTAGAATAGTCTCAATAATATTAGATATATTTGGAGTAGTAGTATTTGGAATAATTGCATTCAATCCCAATGTATTTGATTTTACAAAAATTCCTGGCATATCCTACTCTGAAAGTTTAAGAATTACAGAAGGGGTTCAAATAGGAATGAAGGTAGGTCTTTCAGTTGTTGCAATATTTGTTGCAATTGATATATTTAAACATATTAAGCTTATTACAAAAAAGAACTAAGGAGGTTAAACTATCCTTAGTTCTTTTTTCTGTATACTTCTTTTTCATATATAGACTCAAATATCAGTTCTTTTACTCTAAGTCTATACTCATTCCCAATCCCATTGAAGATTAATGTTCTTCTTTTAACCAGTTCTCCTTGACTATCTATAAATAACTCAGTTCTTATTGTATCTTCCAGATTGAAATTCTTACCATCAATTATAAGGCTTAACCCAGGTATTCTTATATTTTCTTTAGTTTGTATAATAATGTGTGTCTGTCCATCAATCTGTTTGATCTCTTCAATTATTAACTCCTGATCATCAAGGTTAAATATATTTACTTCTCCTAATTCTAATTTTTCTTCAAAATCTATGATTTTCCTAAGATTTAAGCTATTAAGCACCACCCAGATTTCCTTAGTATCTTCAGGTATAGCATCAAATCTTACTGAGAAATTGGTTCCCTTTAAATTGGTGGATATTCCAGCTCCCAATCTATCTATTTCTACTCCATCGGCAAATAAACTCATTTCCAACTCATCATAAAACACTCTATCTCCCTTAAAAATATCAACTGCTAATGATCCTATGTTCTGAAGACTACCCCTTAGGATGGTGGAAACAGAAGATGCACTTATTTTATCAATAAGTATATTCCTGCCAAACAACTCAATATTTTTATTCACATTAAACTTGATAGTTCTACCAACCGCCTGTGACCTATCCAGTTTGAAGCTAAGCTCTTCATAATAGTAGGTGGAATTATTATGGTAATTCAATCCTATGGTCAACTTCTGGTTAAAGAAATTGGGACTATCTGATGAAATAATCACCCATTTTTGTGTATTTTCATCCTGAATATACTCTCCATGACCTCCATAACCTGGGTTATAGAATAATCCCTTTATACTGGTGGATATATTTACATTCTCCACATCAACTTTATTTGTGGGATCATAAATGGAATAGAATATCACCACTCCATTTCCATCTAACATGATCATATCAAGTCTTAATCTTACTCCATCAGGAAAAATTACTTCCTTATCTATGACCTGACCTTCCCCCAGCTGACTTAAGCCCATAAGTGTGTCATTCATAACATTTTCATATCCCATCAAAGTTCTACCGTAAAATGCAAGGGTTGAACTATTATAACTTATTACAACTATCATAACTAGGATAGATGCTATCCTTAAAATACTAAATCTTTTGGACTTATATCTTGATTCTTTAAGCTTCTCTCTAATACTATCTTCAAATCCAGATGGAGCTTTTAAATCACCATATTCATTTTTCTTATCCTCTAGTGCTTCTCTTATTCTCTCCATCTACTTTTCTCCTTCCACAAGTCTTCTAAGACTTTCCATGCCCTTACTAAGTCTTGACTTAACAGTTCCCACTGGTATTTTAAGAACTTCTGAAATGGTGGAGTACTCCATATCAAGAAAATATCTTAACTTAATTATCTGCTGATGCTTAAGACTTAACTTATCTATGTAGATATCCAGATCCAGCTTATCCTCAATCGGTTCAACATATTCCAATGATATTTCAGAAACATCCTCAATACTTATAACCTTATTCTTTCTTTTATATTCCTTTTTGCATAAATTGACCAGAATAGTCTTACTCCATGAGTAGAATTTTTCATTATCCTTAAGTTCCTTTATTTTTTCAAACACGATCAAGGTCATTTCCGAAACAACATCCATGGAATCATGTTCGTTTCTTAAAAAACTGTATGCTAATCTATAGTAGTTGTCCTTATCCGCTAATATAAGCTGAATCAATGCCTCCTTATCACCAGATTTTGCTTTATTCACTAGTAAATTAATATCCACCATCTCACCTCATTCCTTTGTAAGAGTAATTAAGCAGTCCAAAGGTTCACTTTATTTTAATATAACAAAAAATAGGCCTAGTGGCCTATACTTTTGTTATTTCAACTCTCCAAACTTCTGGACCTTCTTCAAGATAATTCCACTCAAATTGTCCATCATTTTCAGCTAGCATCTGATAGTGAAGTGGTCTAGGATCATGATCATTTATTATCTCCATCTTCTCACCACTTTTTAGACTGTAGAACATATGAAAAATTCTAACATGTTTTTCTCTTGGTTCTATGGGTCTTACATCAATTATGTTTTCCATTATATCCCTCCGTTTCTAGGCATTGATACCCTTCTATTTAATAGGTAAACAGTATCATAATAATTATTCTAGAACCAGTCAAATGAAATAATGAATTATTCTTCTCTTCCCAAAGCTACATTACAAGCTATTTGAATGGGATCCCATGCCCCTGAATAGGCTGGAGTATAAGCAAAATCCATATATGCTAATTCTCTTAAGGTCATTTTTTTAGAAATTGCTAGGGATAGGGTGTTAATTCTGTGTTCTGCTCCCTTTTTACCTATCATCTGGGCACCTAGGATGATTTTAGAATTCTCATCAAATATCAACTTTATATACAGAGGCTTACTTCCTGGATAGTATCCTGCATTGCTATAGGTCTTTACAAAGGATGTGCTGTAATTTACTCCTTCTTCTTTAGCTTGAACTTCATTTATTCCAGCTTGAGAAAGAGCCAAATCAAGTACTTTTATCACTGATGCCCCAATTCCCCCAGGAAAGGTGGTACTCTTACCAGAAAGAATTTCAGCCAGTACTCTCCCTTGCCTATTGGCATATGTTGCCAAAGGTATATGAACATCCTTGCCCAGCACATTATGATTTATCAAAATCGCTTGGTAAGAATACTCCTTCCTCTGTAGGTAGGAGATGAATTACTAAATATTTCTAAAAAACACTTGTTCGACTAAGCTAGCTGTGATATGCTAATATCAAGGAGTTGAGTATGATGAACAGAGCTTATAAATATAGATTGTACCCAACAACTGAACAGGCTGCATTAATCAACAAAAATATTGGTTGTAGCAGATTCATCTACAATCATTTTTTAGCATTAGCTAAGAGTG
>JAUWAD010000023.1 GCA_030602225.1 Bacillota bacterium
CAATATAAAAAACGAAGCCATAAGACTTCTAACCGCAGGGACTGCGGGGGTAGCCTAATAATAAAGCGACCATTAGGTCGCTGTTCTTAGGAATCTCCCACTTCAAAATGGCTTTGCTGTTTAAGTGGGGGTAGTTCAAAATTGATTCATTTAATTAGTAAGTGCTTAATCAATAGTATTGGATGGTAAAAAAGCATTCTAGGACCAGAATATCTCATAACCTGTTTTATTCGAGCTCTCATTTCATCATTGTAGCAATGAATTTTACAAGCTGAGCAAAATGTTTTCTTTTCGGTGAAAGGGCATTTTTCCCAGCGTTCACATGCATAGACTAAGAGTTCATTGCAAGTCTCACATAACCCATTACTATCCTTATGATTACCCTTACAATAAAGAGAAATCATAAGACTTAGAACTTCCTTTTCCTTTTTCTTTTTTATCAATTTAGTACTACCCAATTGAGTCACCACCGAGATTATAATATAATTGTATTATAGCATAAGTTCAAAACTTTGTATTATTCAAAGGAGGAAAAATGGATTACTTTAAATATACGCAGGATGAACTGGAGTACCTGAAAAAAAGAGATGCAAATCTGAAAGAGATAATAGAATCAGTTGGTATTATTGAGAGAAAAGTTAATAAGGACCCTTTCCAATCCCTGATTGGAAGTGTTATATCTCAACAGATTTCCACAAAAGCTGCAATAACTGTAAAACAGAGACTGTATTCATTGACTGATAACTTGAATATGGATTCTCTTAAGGTAGTATCAGTGGAAGAGTTAAAACAATGTGGAATGTCCTATAGGAAAGCTGAGTACATTAAAGGAATAATTGATTCAAAGGTTGAAGAAAATATAAACTATGATGATTTGCATTTATTGGATGATGAGGAGATAATAGATATTTTAACCTCTCTAAAAGGAGTTGGTAGATGGACTGTTGAAATGCTTCTCATATTTTCACTAAACAGAAAGAATATATTAAGCTATGATGATTTAGGAATTAGAAGAGGGATAATGAAAGTCTATAGCCTGGAATCAATCAGCAAGAAAGATTTCCAGCTTTACAGAGATTTATATTCACCATATTGTAGCATTGCTTCCCTATATTTGTGGGAAGTGTCAATATTATAGACCACTAGAATCAGAGGAGGAGTAAGATGAGAAAAGTCGCTTTTTTCGCATTTAGAGGAGATGAGATGTGTTTCATGCACCTGGTACTTAATGCTCTTGATCTACATGATAAGGGTTACCCAGTAAAAATCGTTATGGAGGGTGAGGCCGTAACCATTATTAAGAAGTTGGAAGAAGGAAAGAATAATCTTTATCTGAAAGCTAAAGATTTAGGATTATTTGATTGCATATGCAAGGCTTGTTCGGCTAAATTAGGTGTTCTAGAATTCAATGAAACGGTTGGAATACCAATTAAGGGAGATTTACAGGGACATCCAGCCATGGAGGAATTTATAAAGGAAGGTTATGAAATAATAACATTATAGTTAGGGGGAGATTATTTAATGAACTTTGGACATTCAAGAATCAGAAAGCCAGTAAATGAACCAATTTTAACTTATCTACCAGGATCTAAAGAAAAATTGGAACTAAAGGATATGTTAAATGAATTAAAGGATCAGGTCATGGAAATTCCTCTGGTAATAGGAGGAGAGGCTGTAAAGACAGGGAATCTAAAGGAAGTTAGAATACCTCATAATCACGGACATATACTTGCCAAGTATCATTTGGCAGGAGAGAAGGAGCTCTTATTAGCTAAAGAAAAAGCCCTTGAGGCAAAGGGATTATGGCAAAGTATGCCAATGGATCATAGAGCTGCTATTTTTCTAAAAGCAGCCCAACTAATATCTGGACCATACAGAGCATTATTAAATGGAGCAACAATGCTTGGACAAAGCAAGAATGTTTTTCAGGCTGAAATTGATTCAGCATGTGAGATAATTGATTTTTTAAGATTTAATGTAAATTATATGCAAGAGATTTACTCTGAACAGCCAGAGTCAGTTGTGAGTGAATGGAATAGACTGGAGTATAGACCACTGGAAGGTTTTGTTCTAGCAATAACTCCATTTAACTTCACAGCCATAGGGGGTAATCTACCTACAGCACCTGCTATGATGGGTAATACAGTAATCTGGAAACCTTCAAATAATGCTGTTTACTCTAATTATATATTTATGAGTATATTGGAAGAAGCAGGATTACCAGCTGGTGTAATAAACTTCGTGCCCTCCCTAGGGGATGATGTGGAAAAGGTATTACTTAAGGATAAGGACCTTGCAGGAGTTCACTTTACTGGATCAAGCAAGGTATTTAGCAACATATATAGAACAATAGGTCAGAATGTGGATATTTATAAGAGCTTTCCTAGAATAGTTGGAGAAACCGGGGGTAAGGACTTTGTATTTGCCCATCCTTCAGCAGATGTTGATTCATTAAGCGTTGCTTTAGTAAGGGGAGCTTTCGAGTACCAGGGGCAGAAATGTTCAGCTGCTTCCAGGGCATATATACCAATTAGTCTTTTTGATGAAGTATACGTAAGAATCAAGGAAATGACAGATGAGATTACAATTGGAGAAACAGAAGATTTCAGGAATCTTGTGAATGCAGTTATTGATAAAAAGGCTTTTGATAAGATTACTGGATATATAGAATGGGCTAAGGAAGATCCAGACTCGGATATAATAATCGGGGGAACATATGATGACTCAAAGGGATACTTTATTAAGCCTACAGTAATATTAACTAAGAATCCAAAGTCAAAGACAATGGAAGAAGAGATTTTTGGACCAGTTCTTACACTTTATGTGTATGAAGATGATATGTTTGATAATGTACTTGCTCTATGTGATGATACCTCTCCTTATGGACTTACAGGTGCAATATTTGCAAGAGACAGAGAAATTATAGAAAGAATGTCTAGAGTGCTTTACCAATCTGCTGGAAATTTCTATATTAATGATAAACCCACAGGTGCTGTTGTAGGGCAGCAACCATTTGGTGGAGGTAGAAAATCAGGAACCAATGATAAGGCAGGTAGTAAACTGAATCTATTAAGATGGGTTAACGTTAGAAATATAAAGGAAAATTATACTCCTCCAAAATCCTATAAATATGGGTTTATGATTGAAGAATAGACACTTTACCACTCCTTATCCAGGAGTGGTTTTTAATTGAAATTATTATTTTGATAAGTAAATGTTTTCATGTTATAATTAGAAGGTGTAGAATTTCAACTTGTTTGAAAATTGCTTTAATTTAAAAAAAGGCATAAATCCTTTATAAAAAAATCTTGTTAGGGGGAATGTATCTTGAAAGCGTATTCAACAGATAAAATTAGAAATGTAGCTTTATTAGGACACAGTAGTAATGGTAAAACCACTTTAACAGAAGCAATGCTATTCGCAACAGGTGTAACTACGAGACAAGGAAAAGTAACAGATGGTAACACAATGTCAGACTTTGACAAACAGGAGATCGCAAGAAAGGTATCTATCGGAACATCAGTAATACCAGTGGAATGGAATGGATTGAAATTTAACATGTTAGATACTCCTGGTTATTTTGATTTTATTGGTGAGATGTACGGAGCGAAAAGAGCAAGTGAAGGCTCAGTTCTTTTAGTGGATGCATCATCAGGGATAGAAGTTGGAACTGAAAAAGCTTGGAAAAATCTTGAGAAGTATGATACTCCAAGAATAATATTTGTTAATAAACTTGATAAAGAAAATATCAACTTTGATAAGTTGCTGGAAGATTTAATAAGCCAATTTGGAAACAAGATAGTGCCATTTGCTTATCCAACAGTAACTGGTGAAGGATTCAAAGGCTTTGCAAATCTTATAGATGAAGTTGCATACGAGTACGAAGGAAAAGTGAGAAAAGAAGTACCTCTTAATGATGCTCAAAAAGCAAAGATAGAAGAATATAGAGATGTATTTATGGAGAAAATAGCTGAATCTGATGAAGCCATGATGGAAAAGTACTTTGAAGGCGAATCGTTTACAGCTGAAGAAGTAACAAAGGGAATTAGAGTAAGTGTTGCAGCAGGTGAATTAGTTCCATTAGTTGTGGGGTCCGCTGAAAAAACCATAGGAGCAGACTTCCTACTGGATTTAATAGCTAGATACATTCCTTCTCCTGCAGATGTTGGTGCTGTAAAGGGAACTAAGGATGATGTTGAAATTGAAAGAAAGGTAAGTGTGAATGAGCCTTTCTCAGCAATTGTCTTTAAGACTATAATCGACCCATTTGTTGGCAAATTAAGCTTATTCAAGGTGGTATCTGGAAAAATCACTAAGGATACATCAGTATTTAATTCTACTAAGGAAAGAGAAGAAAAACTAGGGGGCTTATTCTTCCTAAGGGGTAAAAACCAGATTGAGACTTCAGAAATGGTTGCTGGAGATATTGGTGCAACATCAAAACTTAACTTCACTCAAACTGGAGATACTCTTTGTGATAAAGGAAATCAGACACTTTATCCAACCATTAGCTATCCACAACCAACTTTATTCATGGCAGTAGAGCCTAAGAATAAAGGGGATGAGGAGAAAATTGGTACTTCATTAAACAAATTAACTGATGAGGATCCAACATTTGTAGTTGAGAGGAATACTGAAACAAAACAACTATTAATCGGTGGACAAGGAAATATGCAGCTTACAGTAATAGTCGATAAACTAAAACAAAACTTTGGGGTTGAAGTACTACTTAAGAGTCCAAAGATAGCATATAGAGAAACTATTAAGGGAACATCCACAGTTCAAGGTAAACATAAGAAACAATCAGGTGGAGCAGGTCAGTATGGGGATGTTCACATGAGATTTGAGCCATGTGCTGAGGAATTTGTTTTCCAGGAAGAAATTTTTGGTGGATCAGTTCCAAGAAACTATTGGCCAGCAGTTGAAAAAGGAATCAGAGAATCCCTTGAACATGGTGTATTGGCGGGTTGCCCGGTTGTTAATATCAAGGCCACTCTATTTGATGGTTCATATCATGATGTAGACTCAAACGAGATGGCATTTAAGATAGCAGCACAGCTAGCATTCAAGAAGGGTATGGAAGCAGCAAAGCCAGTATTACTCGAGCCAATAGTAAAGGTTGAGGTTACAATCCCAGATGATTACATGGGTGATGTAATGGGTGATATGAATAAGAGAAGAGGTAGAATTCTTGGGATGGAACAACAGGCTGATGGAACTCAAAAGGTAACTGGAGAAGCTCCTCATGCCGAGATGTTTGAGTATGCCATTGATTTAAGGGCTATGACTCAGGCTAGAGGATCATTCACAATGGAGTTTATAAGATATGAGGAAGTTCCAGCAAATATAGCTGAGAAGATCATAGCAGATTATAAGGCAGAAAGAGAAAACAACTAATTATTGTACCTGGTCACTTGACCAGGTACTTTTTGGTTTACATGGGATTATATTGTGGTATAATTAGGGTGACAAGTGCAAAGAGGCTATCTTTTTTGCAGACTGTCAAGCGATAAAGGCAAACTTATGGAAACATAAGGGCGCAAAACTAAAGGGCCTTACCCAAAAAGGGTTGGCAGCCAGTTACCGAAAGGAGAGTTTGTGATGTTAAAAAGGGTAGTTAGCCTTTTTTTGGTATTTGTTTTTTTTGTATCCTTTATCAATCCTTCATTTGCCAATTCATCAATAGTTTTATCTGTCCTAAATCAGAATCAGATAAAATTAGAAAGTGATATTTTTGGAAGAGATATGAGAGTAATGGTTGAAAAGGATAATAAGAGGTATTATTATTCATTACTGGATTCAGTGGAATACTTTCCCCTTCAACTGGGAAGTGGTGATTATTCCATTAAGATATTAAAGAATATTGAAGGAAATAGATATAGCGTTTTGAAGTCCCAGGCTTTAACGGTGAAGAAAGTACCAAATAATGTATATTTGACATCAAGCCAACCTGTATATTGGGAAGAGTCAAAGCTATTGATGGATGTTAGAAAGGATATTTTTTCAACCAGAGATTCTGATTTGACAAAGATAAGAAAAGCCTATAACTACATTTTAACGAATTATACCTATGATTTTAATAAGATAGACACAATATCCAATGAGTATGTCCCTGTTATGGATAGTGTTATTAATGATAAAAGTGGAATATGCTATGATTTTGCCGCGGTTTTTGCTGGTTTATTAAGATCTGAAGGTATACAAACAAAGCTTGTAAAAGGCTATAGAAGTGATCTTAACGGTTATCATGCATGGAATGAGGTTTTATATAGAGGAAAATGGGTAATTATAGATACAACATATGATCTTGCTTTGGTAAACAGTAAAACAGTGGTTTCCATGATGAAGGATTCAAATCTTTATGAAAAGGTAAGAGAATATTAATTAAGCTTTAGGGCTTAATTTTTTGGAGGGAAAGACAAAGAAAGTCAAAGTCAGGAGGTAGGTATGGCTGGATTAAGTAATGTTATTGAGGATTTTATTAACAGACTTCTTGAAGATGCCAATGGTGTTGCTGAGATTCAAAGAAATGAGTTGGCAAGTTATTTTGATTGTGCGCCTTCACAGATAAATTATGTACTTACCACAAGATTTACTCCATATAAAGGCTACTATATAGAGAGTAGAAGAGGCGGCGGTGGGTATATAAAAATTGTCAAAGTTAGCTTACAAAAAGACATAAATCTCAACAACCTACTTCAGAATATAGTGGGAGATTCATTAACTGAAAGCAAAGGGATGGACATTGTAAATACATTAGTTAATGAAAATATTATGTCTATTAGAGAAGGAGAAATCGCAAAAGTATCAATCAGTGATAGAAGCTTAGCATGTAGTTCAGAATTAAAAAATAGTATAAGGGCAGGGATTCTAAAAAATATATTATTAGTTCTTTTGGACTAATCCTAAGGAGTTTTATTATGCTATGTGATTCATGTAAAAAACGAGAGGCAAGAATTCATTATACCAGTGTTATAAATGGTGTTGTTCAAGAACAGCATCTGTGTGAAATATGCGCAACTGGATTCCATGAAGCTGCAATGAATGATTTTCCAGTACACAAACTTTTTGAGGGATTATTCAACGACAAGAAATGTCCTGTATGCAATTTGAGTTATGAGAATTTTAGAGCCAATGGAAAACTTGGATGTTCAAATTGCTATGAAGCCTTTGGTGATGACCTAAGAAGGGTTATCAAAGGAATTCATGGTCATACCCACCACAAGGGTAAACTCCCAAAACGAGGTTACTCAAAAATCAGCTATAAAAAGAATATAGAGGAACTAAACAGAAATATTGAACAAGCAATCAAAAACGAAGAATATGAAAAGGCAGCCATGTATAGAGATGAAATTAAACGTTTAAAGGATATGATGAACTCCAAAGAGGATGGTAATGATAATGACCAGATGGCTTGATAACCCTAATAAAGATGATGTTGTGGTCAGCACAAGACTTAGAGTTGCTAGAAATTTAAAAGACAAGGTATTTCCAATATATTCAACTGATCAACAAGCCGATGAGGTTAAAGAGCTAATAAAGGGAGCAGTAGCAAACCTTTTTCAGGAAGGAGAATATAGTTACCATCAATTAAAGGAATTAGAACCTAGGGAAAACATGAGGTACATGGAAGACCACTTGATAAGTCCGGTGTTGGTTGATCATTGGAAAAAAAGTAGCTTTTTCTTAAGAGATGATGAAAAGGTAACCATTATGATAAACGAAGAAGACCATATTAGACTACAGACTCTTTTACCGGGGTTAGATCTTATTCAGGGTTGGAAATTGTGCTCGGAAATAGATGATACTTTGGAATCTGTACTGGATTTTGCTTGGCATGAAGAATATGGTTATCTAACATCATGTCCAACAAATACTGGAACAGGTTTAAGGGCTTCTGTAATGCTCCATATGCCTGGTGTAACCATAACAGGACATATTTCCAACATTATTGATGCTTTAAGGAAAATTGGATTAACAATTAGAGGTATATACGGAGAAGGAACAGAGGCTGTAGGTCATCTATATCAGGTGTCAAATCAGTTGACCCTTGGAGAATCGGAAGATGAAATTATCGAGAAGCTAAATAGAGTTGTTCTTCAGCTTATTAGAAGGGAAAAGAATACTAGGGAGTATCTGGCAGATAAGAAGCGGCTGGAGATAGAAGATAAGGTATATAGAAGTCTTGGCATTTTAAGAAGTGCAAGATTGATTTCGTCTAAAGAGGCAATGGAAATGATTTCTAATATCAAGTTGGGAAGAGACCTGGGGATGATAGGCAATCAGCAGTGGGAAGATTTAATAAAGCTAATGATTGATATAAAACCTGGAAATATACAAAATAGACTTGGAAGATCCATGAACAGAGTGGAAAGAGATGAAACTAGGGCAGAAATTATAAGAGACTATTTTAAGTAACGGAGGTATATTATGGGAATGTATGGAAGATTTACAGAGAGAGCCCAAAAAGCAATACTTTTAGCACAAGAAGAGGCAAAGAAGTTTAATCACAATTATGTTGGCACTGAACACATACTCTTAGGACTTATAGCAGAAGAGCAAGGGATAGCTGCATTGTCTTTAAAAGAAATGGGCATTACCATAGATAAGACCAGAAAAGAGGTCTATGACATTGTAGGAATGGGAGAAGAAGGTGTTGAGTTAGTTGGGTTTACACCAAGAACTAAGAAGGTGTTTGAGTTGGGAGTATCAGAAGCTAGAAACCTTGGACATAATTATGTTTCCACGGAGCATTTGCTTCTTGGATTAATTAGTGAGGGAGAGGGCATAGCCTCAACAATATTGAAGAGATTGGGGGTTGAACCTGACAAGCTGGCCCAGAATGTGGTTAATAAAATAACTGAATCAGGTCCAGCAAAGCAACAGGCACAACCTCAGGAGTCCAAAAAGACCACAAATCTTGAAAAGTATAGTATAGATCTTAATAAGATGGCTGAAAAAGGTGATATTGATCCTGTAATAGGCAGAACGAAGGAAATTGAAAGAGTAATCCAAGTATTAAGTCGAAGAACAAAGAATAATCCTGTTTTAATTGGAGAGCCTGGTGTTGGTAAAACTGCCATTGCTGAAGGTTTAGCTCAGAAGATTGTCGAAGGAAATGTTCCTGAGATTATAAAGAATAAAAGAATTGTAACATTAGACCTGCCTGGTCTGATTGCAGGTGCAAAATACAGAGGTGAATTTGAGGAAAGACTTAAATCAGTTATGAAGGAACTTAAAGATGCAGGGGATGTTATTCTATTTATAGATGAGTTACACACAATAGTTGGTGCAGGAGCAGCAGAAGGAGCAATAGATGCATCCAATATATTAAAGCCAACCCTTGCTAGGGGAGAGTTGCAGATAGTTGGTGCAACGACAATAGATGAATACAGAAAGCAT
This sequence comes from Bacillota bacterium, assembly GCA_030602225.1. Taxonomy (GTDB): domain Bacteria; phylum Bacillota; class Clostridia; order Tissierellales; family Tissierellaceae; genus Gudongella. Next base: position 9,403 of record JAUWAD010000023.1, read on the forward strand.
ATTGAGAAGGATTCAGCCCTGGAGAGAAGACTTCAACCTATAATGGTGGAAGAGCCATCCATAGAGGATACAGTCAAGATACTTCAAGGATTAAGGGATAGATATGAAGCCCATCATGGAGTTAAGATCACGGATGATGCACTGGAAGCTGCCGCTGAACTTTCTGATAGATATATTACTGATAGATTTTTGCCTGACAAGGCAATAGACCTAATCGATGAAGCTGCATCTAAATTAAGAGTCAATAATTATATTGCACCATTGGAACTTAAGAACTTGGAGGATAGACTTGATGAGTTGCAGCATGAAAAGGAAGAGGCAATTAACACTCAGAATTTTGAAAAAGCTGCAAGAATAAGAGATGATGAGAAGAAGATCAAAGAGGAGATTGAAAGCAATAAGATACAATGGCAAAGAAAGAAACAGGCATCTAACCTAGTTGTCGGTTATGATGAAATCGCTAAGATAGTATCCGATTGGACTGGAGTACCGGTAAGTAGAATGACAACGGAAGAAAGCGAAAGACTACTAAAATTGGAAGAACTGCTTCATAAGAGAGTAATTGGTCAAGACCAGGCTGTAATAGCCGTATCTTCAGCTGTTAGAAGAGCCAGAGTTGGTCTGAAGGATCCCAAAAAACCAATAGGAAGTTTCATATTTGTGGGGCCTACAGGTGTTGGAAAAACATATCTGGCAAAGGCATTAGCTGAAGCGTTGTTTGGTGATGTAGAAGCTATGATAAGAATTGATATGAGTGAGTATATGGAGAAGCATTCTGTTTCAAGATTGGTAGGATCACCTCCTGGATATGTGGGATATGATGAAGGTGGACAACTTACCGAAGCTGTGAGGAGAAAGCCATATTCCGTATTACTGTTTGATGAGATAGAAAAAGCTCACCCAGATGTATTTAACATGCTCCTTCAAATACTAGATGATGGAAGGCTTACGGATTCCAAAGGTAGAACCGTGGACTTTAAGAATACAGTTATTATAATGACCTCCAATGTGGGTGCAACATCAGTTAAAAAGCAGAACGTATTGGGTTTTGCCACAAGGGATGATGAAGGAAAAGCAGAATATGAAAAGATGAAGGAAATTATCTCAGAAGAGTTAAAGAAGACCTTTAGACCTGAGTTTTTAAATAGACTTGATGAGGTAATAGTATTCCACTCCCTTCAGGAAGAGCAGGTTATGGAGATAGTTGAAATAATGGTGAAGGATCTGGAAACTAGAATGGAGAAGGTTGGGGTTAATATAAGAATAACTCCTGAAACTAAGAAGTATATCTCCAAACAGGGGTTTGATCCTGTATTTGGAGCTAGACCACTTGAAAGGACCATAAGAAAGATGATTGAGGATCAGCTGGCTGAAGAAATTCTAAAGGGTAATGTTTCAAGGGATGAAGAAATAAATGTAGATTATGATGGAGAAAAGCTTCTATTTACAAAATCCAGTCGCCAGGAGGATGAATAATTGGCAAAAAAAAGTACTATCTATAAATGCAATGTGTGTGGATATGAAATGGTAGGCTTTATGGGAAAGTGTCCAGAGTGTTCTTCCTTTGGTTCCTTGGAAGAAGTAGTGAGAATGGAAAACACTGGGAAGAAGAAAACTGCTGGAGTTACTCAGAAACTCAGGGAAGTTCAATCCACAAACAGTGATAGGGTTGTTACTGGGATAAATGAATTTGATAGAGTTATGGGTGGGGGAATTGTAAGGGATTCTGTCACCATATTGACCGCAAAACCAGGTGCTGGGAAGTCAACACTATTACTTCAGGTAGCCAATAATATAGCGAAAATGGGTCTGGATGTTCTTTATGCATCTGGAGAAGAGTCAGCATCACAGATAAAAAGTAGAGCAGATAGAGTTTTAATGAATATAAATGATAGATTGCATGTCATTTCTGATAATAGTCTGGACAATGTGATGGAAGAGATAAATAGAACCAACCCTGAATTTATAATTGTTGATAGTATTCAGACATTTACTATGGAGGCCCATCAACCATCAAGGGCGGGGTCTCCTACCCAGACGATGGAATGTGCATATGAACTTGTAAGATTGGCAAAGAACAGCAAAAATCCAAAAATCGTTTTTATAGTAGGGCAGATGACAAAGGAAGATGAGTTGGCTGGAGTAAGAGCTCTGGAACATTTGGTGGATACTGTTCTAGTAATAGAGGGGGAAAGTGGTGAGGAATTAAGAAGCTTGATGTCCACAAAGAATAGATATGGATCAACAGGTGAGATGGGGTTTTTTAATATGACTGAGGATGGAATGGTATCCATTGATAATCCATCTGAGTATTTTATGACTAGCAGATCTAAAGATAGCAGCGTAAGTGGAGCCTCTCTTACCGTTGTAAGAGAAGGAACAAGACCAATAATTCTTGAAATAGAATCTTTAGTGTCTCAATCATTTACTCCATATCCATCCAGGATTGGTGAATCCATGAAGAGAGAGCAATTGAGCACATTAGTATCAATCTTGGAGCAAAGGGGAGGAATTTCCCTTTATGACAAGAATGTGGTCATTAAAACCACCGGAGGAATAAGGCTTAAGGAACATGCTTCCAACTTGGCTGTTATAATGAGCATAGTGTCCTCTGCTTATGAAAGATCCATCCCAACTGATTCAGTATTTTTAGCTGATGTTGGTTTAACGGGGGAGCTAAAGAAGGTTCCCTCCTTGGATGCAAGAATTAAGGAAGCAGAGAGATTAGGGTTTAAGAAAGCATATATAAGCAGTGAATATATTTCTAAAAAAAATTATAAGGATATAAACTTGATCAGTTCAAGAACATTAAAGGAAGTCATTAATCAGGTTTTTGGAAAATAAAAATAGCGAGATTAATATCTCGCTATTGCTATTTCATGCCGTAAACACCCAGTGTTTTTGTTCTATCTAACTCTTTCTCTATGGTCTTTGCCAAATCGAAATCCAACGTACTGGCAAGGGATGATAGGAAGAAAATGTAAGCACCTATTTCCTGCTCTAGGATTTCTTTGCATGTAGGGCAAATGCTACCAATAACATGAGAATCCACCATTGACAAAGCTTCATGGAAACTGTCAGTGCTAAATTCCTGTTTCTTTGCTTCGATACCTATACAACCACAGGAGGTAACGGATTTTGCAACTGCTCTATTGATTCTTGCGTTGTATTCATCAAGCTTTGTCATAATATCCAATATGCTTCTATGTCTAACCAATACTTCTCCAGCTTGCTTTTGCAATTCAGTAATAAGACTTGATTGATTTATTTTATTTGACATGATAACCTCCTTGTTTTTCTAATTAATTTCATTATACTTTTCTTTGTTGGGGAATGTCAAATAACTTAAATATTTTATAAATAAAGCAGGAAAAGGCTTTCAAAAATATATTGACAGGAAATATTACTCTGTGATAACATATAAGCTTTACTAATTTCTCTATATAAGCTATAATAAATGAGTAGGATACTATGTAAGGAGGGCTTATACATGTTTAAGATAGGCGATAAAATAGTATATCCAATGCATGGTGCAGGAATTATAACTGGAGTGGATATCAAGGAAATATTGGGGGAAAAAAGAGAGTACTATATAATCCAAATGCCAATAGGGGACATGAAGGTTTTAGTGCCTGTTGATAATGTAGAGGAAATTGGAGTCAGATATATCATAGCTGAAGATAAGATGGAAGGTGTAATCGATATACTTAGAGGTCATAAAACGGCAATGCCCCAAAACTGGAATAGAAGATACAGAGCTAATATGGATAGAATTAAGACTGGTGATATTGATGAAATTGCAGCAGTGGTGAGAAATTTAACCATAATGGATAACCAGAAGGGACTTTCCACAGGTGAAAGAAAAATGTTGACAAATGCCAGACAAATGTTATTATCAGAATTGGTCTTGGTATCGGATTTAAGTGCTGAAAAAGTGGAGAAGATGGTTGAAGAAGCTATTCTAGAGACTGATGAAATTGAAGACGAAGAGAATTTTTAGGTAGATATTTAACAATAAAATGTATATAATGTTATGGATGATTAAATGGAGGTGATGAAAGTGGTTAAAAAAATCGCCAAGGTCTTAATCGGAATGTTTGGAATGCTAATAGGCTTTCTTTTATACACATTACTTAAGGACCTTGAGATATTAAGTGTATCTGGTGTGGCTGAATTAATTGCTATTGTTATTAGTGTATTATTATTTGGAATTATATTTTTTATTCTTTCTTCTTTTATTATTAAGCAAGGTCAGAAAATCGCCGGATTGATTGAAGTAGAGCTTCAAAGGTTTTCAATACAAAACATTGCACTGGGTGCCATTGGTTTAATTGTAGGCTTGGTTATTGCGTATCTGATAAGTCAACCCCTTTATAGACTTAGCATTCCTTACTTAGGAACCATAGCATCAATCGTACTTTATGGTTTGTTTGGATATCTTGGTATTAAGATTCCAACTAGAAATGCAGAGGACATAACCACCACTCTTACAAATGTTACAGGGAATATCGGTGTTAATAAGAAGAGTGGTAAGGACAGAAATAAAAGTGGTAAATCATGTCCTAAAATATTGGATACTAGTGTAATAATTGACGGAAGAGTTGCAGATATAGTTAAAACAGGATTTATCGAAGGACCATTGGTTATACCAGAGTTTGTATTAGAGGAGCTTCAGCATATAGCAGATTCCTCTGATGCTTTAAAAAGAAATAGGGGAAGAAGAGGACTAGATATTTTAAATAGAATTCAAAATGAGTTAGATACTGAAATTATAATTCATGATAAGAAATTTGAAGAGATATCTGAAGTGGACTCAAAATTACTAAAATTAACCCAATTGATGAAGGGTAAAATTATTACCAATGATTACAATCTCAACAAGGTTGCTGAAGTTCAGAGAATTGAAGTGTTGAATATAAATGAATTGGCTAATGCTGTAAAGCCAGTTGTTTTACCGGGAGAAGAGATGATAGTGCAGGTAGTTAAGGATGGAAAAGAATCAGGACAGGGGTTAGCATATCTTGATGATGGAACTATGATAGTTGTGGAGTCAGGAAGAAAATTCATTGGCGAGACCATAGAGGTAGTTGTTACCTCAGTATTACAAACATCTGCAGGTAGAATGATTTTTGCAAAGCCTAAGGTTTTGTATGACAAAGCAGTTTAGAGATTAGATCCCTAATTATAAGAGGTGGTTAAATGTATAAGGGAAATTATGTTTCTGTAATCATTGCTGCTGCTGGCATGAGTAATAGAATGGGAAGTAAGATAAATAAGCAGTTCATATTGATTGATAATAAACCAATCCTTGCCCATACCATTGAAAAATTTGATAATTGTAAATATATTGATGAGATTATTGTTGTTTCAAAGGATACAGAAGTTGATTATTGCAGAAAAGAAATTGTAAAAAAATATGGATATAAAAAGGTAACAAATATAGTTAAAGGTGGGAAAGAAAGACAGGATTCCATCTATAATGGAATTATGGCACTTAATGAAAGATCTGACATAGTCCTTACCCACGATGGAGCAAGACCATTTGTAAGAATGGAATCAATAATTAAAGGAATAAAAGGTGCATTGGAGTATGGAGCATGTGTCATAGGAGTTCCACTGAAGGATACCATCAAGGTGGTTAATACATCCGATGAAGTACATCACACTCCAAACAGGTCCCTATTATGGGCTGCACAGACTCCCCAATGTTTTAGGATTGATCTATTAAAGGAAGGCTATGAGTATGCCATAAGTGAAGGCATAGTTGGAACAGATGATAGTTCCTTAGTCGAAAAAAAGGGCTATCCAATTAAGATGTTAATGGGAAGTTATGACAATATTAAGATAACAACACCTGAAGATTTGATAATTGCTGAATCCTTTGCAAAAGGAATTGGAAATTTGAGAGCATATCAGGAACTTTAATGTGGGGGATTTATGAGAGTAGGATTTGGTTATGATGTCCATGAATTTAAAGAAAACAGAAGATTAATATTAGGTGGTGTGGATATTCCCCATGAGAGAGGGCTCCTTGGACATTCAGATGCTGATGTAATAGTACATTCCCTTATGGATGCTATTTTAGGCGCAATGGGGGAAGGGGATATTGGCAAGCACTTTCCTGATACTGATATGGAGTATAAGGATATATCCAGTTTAATCTTGCTAAAAAGAGTTAAGGATCTAATGGATAAAAAGGGCTATGTACTAAGTAATTGTGATAATACAATTGCTGCACAAAGACCTAAGCTGGCTCCATTTATAGATGAAATGAGAAAAAACATAGCTGAGGTTTTAGATGTTAATATTGACCAGGTCAATATAAAGGCTACCACAACAGAAAAGTTAGGTTTTGAAGGTAGAGAAGAAGGAATATCTTCATATAGTGTATGTTTAGTAATCAAAAAATAATTGACAAGAAAACCTTGATTGTGTAAACTAATCAATATTAGCAATGAGAGAAAATATTAGTAATCTCATGGTCCTAGAGAGGAAGTCCATGGCTGGAAGACTTCTGACCCACTGAATTACGAACCTGTTCTTGAGCTTAATCGGTGGATCCGTTAAAATCCTTTGAGTGAACCGAATGGTTTAATAGAGTGGTACCGCGGAAGTAACCTTTCGTCTCTTTGGAGATGGAAGGTTTTTATTTTTTATAAAAATAATGGGGTGAATTTAATGAAAATGTCAAAGATGTATATGCCAACCTTAAGAGAAGTACCTTCAGAAGCAGAAATACCAAGTCACCAGTTATTACTAAGAGCTGGGATGATAAGAAAATTGGTTAGTGGAGTATATTCATATCTTCCATTAGGTTATAGGGCTATCAAGAAGGTTGAGAAGGTTGTCAGAGAAGAGATGGATAGGGCGGATGCACAGGAGCTACTCATGTCTGCAATTCAACCGAGGGAATTATGGGAAGCTTCTGGAAGGTGGGCTAATTTTGGTCCAGAAATGTGGAGGCTAAGGGATAGAAATGATAGAGAATTTTGTTTAGGGCCTACCCATGAAGAGTATTTCACTGATCTGATAAAGGATGAGATTAAATCTTATAAGCAATTACCACTTAATATCTACCAAATTCAGACAAAGTACAGAGATGAGAAGAGACCAAGATTTGGGCTTATGAGATGTAGAGAGTTTATTATGAAGGATGCATACAGCTTTGATGTGGATGAAGAGGCTATGAAAGTGGCATATGAGAATATGTGGGAAGCATATGATAGGGTGTTTACAAGATTAAGACTTAATTACAAGGTGGTTCAGGGAGACACTGGAGCGATGGGAGGAAAAGTATCCCATGAGTTTATGGCCATGAGCGATGTGGGCGAAGGACTTATAGCTTACTGCAAGGACTGTGATTTTGCAGCCACTGATGAAAAGTCCGAAGTGGTTTATAGCATTCCAAGTAAGGAAGAAGAGTTAAAAGCAGTTGAGAAAGTGTTAACACCTGAAGTTAAGACTATAGATGCATTAGTTGAATTTTTTGGAATTAAGAAGCATAACTTTGGAAAGGCATTGGTATATAAGGCATCAGGAAAGCCAGTGGTGGTAGTAGTTCCAGGAGATAGAGAATTAAACGAAACAAAACTAGCAAATTATCTTAAAGTACCAGGGCATGAACTGGAAATGGCAGATGAGGATATGATAAAGGATATCTCAGGTGCTAATAAAGGTTTCACAGGACCTGTAGGTTTGAAGAAGGAAGTAAAGGTTTTGATTGATAAAAGGGTAACAACCATAAAGAATCTAGTTGTTGGTGCCAACGAAACAGATTATCACCTTATTAATGTAAATTATGGAAGAGACTTTGTAGCAGAGGTAGTGGAGGATTTATTACTGGTTCAAGAAGGTGATTCTTGTCCAAAATGCGGCAAGGAACTACACATGGATAGAGGGATTGAAGTCGGTAATATTTTCCAGCTGGGAACAAAATACAGTGATAGCCTAGGAGCAAAGTTCCTTGATGAGAATGGCAAGGAAAAGCCATTTGTCATGGGTAGTTATGGAATCGGAGTATCCAGATCTGTGGCTGCTGTGGTTGAACAATATCATGACGAGAAGGGAATATGCTGGCCATTTATTGTTGCTCCATATCATGTTATAATAACAGTAGTAAATTCCAAGAATGATGAACAGAAAAATCTTGGTGAAGATATTTATAGAACCTTGAAGAAAAAAGGCATTGAAGTTATGCTGGATGATAGAAATGAAAGAGTTGGAGTTAAGTTCAACGATAGAGACCTAATTGGAATTCCTGTTCAAATCACCGTAGGTAAAAGAGCAGCTGAGGAGATTGTTGAGTTTTCACTTAGAAAGAGTGAAGAAAAACAGGAAGTGAAAGTTGGTAGTCTGGAAGAACTTATATTTGCTGCATTTGAGGAAGAAGAATTTAGCTTAGACTAATATAGATATTACGGAGGTGTAAGGATTGAATAATATAAGAGTAAGATTTGCTCCAAGTCCCACAGGATATCTTCATATTGGGGGATTAAGAACTGCATTATATAACTACCTGTTTGCTCAAAAAAATGGTGGAAAATTTGTCTTGAGAATAGAAGATACAGATCAGACGAGATTTGTTGAAGGTGCCATTGAAAATCTAATTCACTCCCTTGAATGGGCAGGAGTCAAATATGATGAAGGTGTTTTCTTTGAAGATGGGAAAGTTGTTGAAAAAGGTGATTTTGGACCATATGTACAGTCCAAGAGACTTCATATCTATAAAGAATACGTTGATAAATTACTTGAAGATGGTCATGCTTACTATTGTTTCTGTTCCAGGGAGAGGCTTGAAAGCATAAGAGAAGAACAGAAGATGAAAGGACTTGTTCCCAAGTATGACGGTTTTTGCAGAAATGTATCTCTGGAAGATGCAAAGGCTAGGGTTGAAGCAGGAGAAGAGCATGTGGTAAGGCTGAAATTACCATATAACAGGGACATTCATTTCCATGATATAGTAAGGGGAGATATTGTAATAAATACCAATGACATTGATGATCAGGTATTATTAAAATCTGATGGATACCCAACCTATCACATGGCAGTTGTGGTGGATGATCATCTAATGGGGATAACCCATATAGTAAGAGGTGAGGAATGGTTACCATCCACACCAAAGCACATATATCTGTATGAGGCTTTTGGATGGGAAAAACCAGTTTATGTTCATTTGCCAACTGTGTTAAATAAAGAAAGAAAGAAGCTTTCAAAAAGACATGGGGATGTTTCTGTTGATGACTTCAGAAATAAAGGCTATCTACCAGAAGGCCTTGTAAACTACCTGGCATTGGTTGGCTGGAGTCCTGAGGATAATCAGGAACTTTTATCAATGGAAGAAATGATTAATAAATTCTCCTTTGAAAGAGTTTCAAAAACTGGAGGAATTTTTGATAAGGATAAATTAGATTGGGTTAATGGTCACTATATAAGAAGCTCATCAACGGAGAAAATAAAGGATATGGCGATTCCATACTTGATAGATAGAGGATTTGTGGATGAAAAATTCTCGGATGAAAACATTGACTGGATGCTTATGCTGGTTGAGACAGTAAAGGAAAGTCTATCAACTGTTTCTGAGATTGGGGATAAGGTTGAATTCATCTTCCAGGAAGAAATAAGAATTGATGAAGAAACATATAACGAGTTTCTATCTGATGAAAACGCACAGATTCTAATGAAAGCAATAATTAATGAGCTATCAAATGTAAATGAGTTAGATATGGAATATGCCAAAACCTTTATGAAGGCGATTCAAAAAGAAACAGGCATTAAGGGTAAGAATCTGTTTATGCCTGTTAGAGTAGCATTAACCGGTAGTGCTCATGGACCAGAATTAGTAAATGTTTTATTCCTTCTTGGAAAGGAAAAAATAATAAAAAGAGCTAATAATATACTGAAATAAGCTATACCTATTGAAAAATCACCTATTATTATGTAGAATTAGGGTAACAAATTATGCCCTATTACAACTAGGGACGAATAAATGATAGGTAATGGAAAGAGAAAATATCCTATTAGAATCGTCTCTTAATTAAGAGGCGATTTTAAATTGTATTAAAAGGAGGATTTTTATGAAACTATTCAACTCCCTTACTAGGAAAAAGGAAGAGTTTAATTCAATACATGATGGTGTAGTGACCATGTATAATTGTGGACCAACTGTATATAACTTTATTCATGTTGGGAATGCTAGACCACTTGTGATATTTGATACTTTAAGAAGATACTTTATCTATAAAGGATACGATGTGAAATTTGTTGTTAATTTCACTGACATTGATGACAAGCTAATAAATAAAGCTAAGGAAGAGAACATCACAGTTAAGGAAGTAGCTGATAGGTATATTGAGGCATTTAAAGAAGATGCACAGGCTTTAAATATCTATGAGTATAACACCGTTCATCCAAAAGCAACTGATTATATATCTCAGATGGTAACCTTTATTGAAGCTCTGGAGGAAAAGGGTGCAGCCTATGCTGTAGATGGAAATGTTTACTTCTCAATTGATAGTGCAAAGAATTATGGAAAACTAAGCAAAAAGAATATAGATGAGTTGGTTAGTGGTGCAAGAATTGAAGTAAACGAAGATAAACGAAATCCCATGGATTTTGTTCTGTGGAAAAAGGAAAAGCCAGGTGAACCATCATGGGATAGTCCTTGGGGAAAAGGTAGACCAGGATGGCATATTGAGTGTTCAGTAATGGCAAAGGCACTTTTAGGAGAAACAATAGATATACACTCTGGTGGAGAAGATTTACAGTTTCCACATCATGAAAATGAAATCGCTCAATCAGAGACATTAAGTGGAAAGCCATTTGCAAACTTCTGGCTCCATAATGGGATGCTTACAGTTGATAATCAAAAGATGTCCAAATCCCTTGGAAACTTCTTTACACTAAAGGAAATAGCTGCTGAATATGATATGGAGGTTTTAAGATTCTTCCTATTATCTGCCCACTACAGAAATCCCATAAATTTCAGTAGAGAAGTTATGGATCAAACAAGAAATGGTTTGGATAGACTATATAATGCTAAGAAGAACCTAGAGTTTATACTGGACAAGGATCTTATGGATAATTCAGATGATGATAGGGCAAGTATGGAGAAGATAGATGGTTTTAGAATTCAATTTGAGCAGAGTATGGATGATGATCTAAACACAGCAGATGGAGTAGCTGCATTATTTGAACTGGTGAAGTTCGCAAATAGTGAGATCAACGAAAAATCCTCCAAGTTCATAGCTGAATATGCCTATAGGACCATGATGAAACTGGCAAAGGTATTAGGTATATTGATTAAGAAAGAAGAGCTATTGGAAGAAGAAATATTAAGTCTTATTGAACAGAGAACCCAAGCAAGAAAAGACAGAAACTTCAAAAGAGCTGATGAGATTAGAGATGAGTTAAAAGACAGAGGTATAGTACTTGAGGATGCAAAAGATGGTGTAAAATGGAAGAGAATATAAAAAGGACAAATGTTAATTTGTTTAGAGCGGTGAATACAAAACTATCCCTGGAAGGTATAAATATGATGAACCCCCTGCAATTAGCATATGTGGGGGATGCAGTGTATGAGTTGTTCGTTAGGACAGCCATATTGACAGAGGGATCCAATGTAAAGAGTCTTCATAGAGAAGCCACAAAGTATGTAAAGGCCAGGGCTCAGGCACAGTCAGTGCATATGCTAGATGAATTTCTGACAGATAGGGAGAAATATTTTGTAAAAAAAGGAAGAAATGCAAAAATTAACTCAGCACCAAGAAATGCTGACTTAGTTGATTATAAATATGCAACTGGCTTTGAGTGCCTCTTTGGATACCTGTACTTATCAGGACAGGAAGACAGGTTGCTTCAGTTGTTTGATATGGTTATGAAACATCACAAATAGAAGGAGGAGTCTGTATGAAAGTTCAATTACTAAGATATACACCGGATGGAGAGAAATTAGTGGCATCAGCAGCTAAACTATGTTACTCGCAAGTTGGAATTGATCAGATTGAAGAAGATCAGGATGAAAAGAAAGTAAGTTCCTTTCTGGACCTGTTAATGGATCTTGGTCATGAAAGTCCAATAGAGCATGTTACTTTTACATTTGGAATAGAAGGTGTTTCTAGAACCCTTACTCATCAATTGGTAAGACACAGAATAGCAAGTTACTCACAACAATCTCAAAGGTATGTAAGGCTTAGTCAATTTGAATATATAATTCCTCCTTACATTGAAAAGAATGAGAAAGCAAAGGAATTATTCATTAAAGCCATGGAAGAAGATCAGGAAGCTTATGATCAGATTTCAAAACTGCTTTTTGAGGATCACTATAATAGGTATATAAGTGGAGGCGACTCAGAGAAAAAGGCTAAGCAAAAGGCTGAGAAGGAAGCTATAGAAGATGCCAGATATGTGTTTCCCAATGCATGTGAAACAAAGATTGTAGCTACAATGAATGCAAGGAGTCTTATGAATTTCTTTGCTTTAAGAACTTGCAATAGAGCTCAATGGGAGATAAGGAAATTGGGTATTGAAATGCTTAAGGAAGTAAAGAAGGTATATCCAATATTGTTTAAAAATGCAGGACCAGGTTGTGTAAATGGACCATGTCCAGAAGGTACAATGACTTGTGGAAAGATAGTTGAGGTTAGAGAATTTTTCAAAGAATTAGGCTAATTAGCCACTATAAGAGGAGAATATTATGAATGAGATGTATGTATCAGGTAGAAATCCTGTAATGGAGCTACTTAAAAGTGATAAGCAAATTGACAAACTTTATGTTCTAAAGGGAGATGTGAAGGGTTCCATAAATAAAATCATGGGTATGGCAAAGGATAAAGGGATTGTCATCCAGCAGGTTGATAAGACTAAATTGGATTCCATGTCTGAGAACAGAGCTCATCAGGGAGTTGTGGCATTGGTGACAGGCTATGATTACTCATCAGTAAAGGATATTATTGCCCACGCAAAGAGGCGAGGGGAAGATCCATTTGTCATTATTTTAGATGGCATAGAAGATACTCATAACCTTGGTGCAATTGTCAGAACTGCAGAATGTGCTGGAGTTCACGGTATAATAATACCAAAGAGAAGATCTGCCATGGTTAATCAAACAGTATACAAAAGCTCCGCTGGTGCTGTAGAACATATGAAGATAGCCCAGGTTAATAACATTGCACAGACCATGGAAGAGTTGAAGAAAGAAGGTCTTTGGCTATATGGAGCTGATATGGATGGTAAGGATGTGTACTATAACACAGCTCTAAAAGGTTCAATAGGTCTTGTTATAGGTGGAGAAGGAAAGGGACTATCCAGATTAGTTAAGGAAAAATGTGATGTGATAGTAAATATCCCAATGAAGGGCAAAATAAATTCACTAAATGCATCTAATGCTGCGACAGTTCTTATTTATGAGGTAGTGAGACAGTCAAATGAAAATAAAAAGTAAAGCAAAAGAATTTTTGTTTGTAGATGGGTATAATATAATTAACTCTTGGGAGGATCTTAGGGAGCTGTCCTTGGTAAGTCTTGAAGATGCAAGGGAAGCACTCCTTGAAATCATGGCGGAATATCAGCACTATTCTGGCATTGAAATTCACGTTGTATTTGATGCACACATGGTTAGAGGCAATAATGGTACTGAGGAAGATCATAAAGGTGTTAGGGTTGTCTATACCAAGGAGAATGAGCTGGCTGATCACTACATTGAAAAGGTATTGGACCAAATAGGTCGAATTAAAAGAGTCAGGGTAGCTACTTCAGATTGGGTTGAACAACAGATAGTACTTTCAAGAGGTGGTACCAGAATATCTGCCAGAGAACTGGAAGTAGAAATAATCAATGAGAGAAACATGGTAAATCGAAGAAGAAAAAAGACAAATCTAAGAAACGATATGCAACTGGGAAAAATAGAAGACCAATTATTGGAAAAGTTAAAGGACTGGAATAAATAGGGATTTCAATTCAACTTCAGGAGGTATCACATGGGCTTCGATAGATATGCATCTACTGTGGGAATAGAGTTTAATGGTCTGGAAGATGAGATTATTGTAAAAATAGCTAATCAAGGAAATGAAAAGGCATTGGAGTATCTAATATATAAGTATAAGGATTTTGTAAAATCAAAAGCCAGATCCTACTATATTATTGGTGGAGATAGAGACGACATCATTCAAGAAGGCATGATTGGCCTGTATAAAGCTATAAAAGGATATGAAAATGAAAAGTTCGCATCCTTTAGAAATTTCGCGGATATCTGCATCACTAGACAGATGATTACTGCAATTAAAACAGCCACAAGACAGAAACACAAGCCATTGAATTCCTATGTATCTCTTAACAAGCCAATATTTGGCGAAGGCACTAATCCAACAATGGAAGATACAGTTAGAAGTGGAAGGGTAACAGACCCTATGGAATTGTTTATAGGAAAAGAAGAACTTGATAGAATTGAAAGCAAGATAAATGGTTTTTTAAGCAATTTGGAGAAAGAAGTATTAATGAGCTATGTTGAAGGCAGGTCTTATGAAGAGATAGCTTTTGATCTAAATGTTAGGGTCAAGAGTATAGATAATGCTCTTCAAAGGGTGAAGAAGAAAATAGAGAGATACTATTTCGGCAATAATGAGTATTGACAACAGCTTGCATCAATAGTAAAATAATTTATTGTAAGCTCACATAGCTCAGGAGGTAGAGCACTTGCATGGTAAGCAAGAGGTCACCGGTTCAAATCCGGTTGTGAGCTCCATATAAGTTAAGGAACACCCGGATGAGTTTTCTTAAGAAGAGATAATTATTAAGGGAGGAAGAAAAGAATGGGTAAAGCTAAATTTGAAAGAAATAAGCCACACGTTAACGTTGGAACAATCGGTCACGTAGACCATGGTAAGACAACATTAACAGCAGCAATAACATTCGTATTAAACAAGAGATTTGGA
>JAUWAD010000106.1 GCA_030602225.1 Bacillota bacterium
ATTTGACAGAGGAATATTACCTTGTTTAAGGGCTTTTAAATACCCTTTAATTCTATGATCTGTAACAGTAAGATTCTTATCTCCTGCTATCATTGCAAATCTACTGTAACCTTTGTTAATTAGATAGGTTGTCAACTCAAACGAAGCGCTTATGTTGTCATTATCAACATAGTTAATATCATATTTCTCAGATGGAGATCCTATTACTGCAAAGGGAAATCTAATTTTTGCTAAATACTCAATTGACTTATCTTCTAACCTACTGGACATTAGTAATATCCCATCAACCTTTGAAGCATTTACTAAAGAAGATATGGTCTTAATATCGTCTCCACCTTCAAGATGGGAGGATATTAAAACATCATATCCATAAATTGAGGCACCTTTAATAATCCCACTGATTGCCTGAGGGAAGAAAGGATTAAGTAGAGCTTCCCCTGGCTTATAGGGCATTATCAATCCAATTGTGTTAGTGGATTTATTAGCTAGAGACCTTGCTATGGCATTTGGGAAATACCCCAACTCTTCCATGCACTCTCTCACATGACTTGATGTTTCCTTGCTAATTCTCTGACTGCCAGAGATCACCCTTGATACAGTGGATGGAGATACACCTGCTTTTTTTGCCACATCTTTTATTGTTATTCTATTATTTCTTAGCATATTATCACCTTATTTGTTGATTCTTTCTCCATTCTCAGAGTCGA
Organism: Bacillota bacterium; assembly: GCA_030602225.1. Taxonomy (GTDB): domain Bacteria; phylum Bacillota; class Clostridia; order Tissierellales; family Tissierellaceae; genus Gudongella. The sequence goes on from JAUWAD010000106.1 coordinate 708, forward strand.
AATAATGGATTGCACTTACATCAAATCCAAATGTATGAACTTCTCCCTCTTCATACTTATAGTGCCCAGGCGTTGAAATCACAAGCTCAGAACCATCTTTTAAAGTTGTAAACAATGTTTTTTCCTTACCCAACATCTCAATAACATCAATCTTTGTTTCGAATGTATCAGTAAATTCTGAACCACTTTCAAATCTCTCTGGTCTGATTCCTATTGTAACATTCTTTCCTTCAAAATTCTTTAAAACTTCCTTATCTTTATCAGAAGGGGTTAATGTTATCGTATTATTTTCAGATATAAACTTACCGTTTTCATATTTGCCTTTTATTATATTCATAGTTGGAGATCCAATAAATCTTGCAACAAATATGTTTTCTGGCTTGTTATAGAAATCATCAGGTTTTCCCACCTGTTGAATTTTTCCTTCGTTCATAAGAATTATTTTAGTAGCCATTGTCATAGCTTCTGTTTGGTCATGGGTAACATATATGGTTGTAGTTCCCAGTTGCTTGTGAATTCTTACTAATTCCACCCTCATATGCTCCCTTAATTTAGCATCCAAATTGGAAAGAGGTTCATCCATCAAGAACACTTTTGGATTCCTCACTATGGCCCTGCCTAATGCAACCCTTTGTCTTTGTCCACCAGATATATCAGCTGGTTTTGCATAAAGATTATTCTCAATTTGAAGTAGCCTAGCTGCTTCATTCACTCTTTCATCAATTACCTTCTTACTTTCTTTTCTCATATTCAATGAAAAAGCCATATTATCATACACTGTCATATGGGGGTATAGTGCATAACTTTGAAATACCATGGCTATATCCCTATCTTTGGGAGGAACTGTATTTACCCTTCTTTCATTAAAGTATAAGTCACCTTCAGTAATTGAGTTAAGACCAGCAATCATCCTTAAAAGGGTTGTTTTTCCACAGCCAGAGGGTCCAAGTATAACACAAAAATCTTGATGATCTATTTCCAGATCAATATGTCTAAGTGTGAACTCTTCTCTACCTTCATATTTTTTCCCTAAGTTTTTCATTATAACTTTCATCTATTTCCCCCCTAACCTTTTACTGAACCACTGGTCAATCCAGATACCAGCTGTCTTTGTAATACGATAAACAATGCAACTATTGGAATAGCTGTTAACAGCCCCCCTGCCGCAAAGGCAGGCTGATTAAGCGTCCTGAAATCACTAATAAGAGTGAACAATCCAGCTGCCAATGTATACGAACTTGGATTGGTAAGCAAGACTCTGGCCATCAAATAATCCATAAACGGTCCGATAAAAGACCAGAGAGCTATTATTGTTAGCATGGGTCTTGCAATTGGCATAATTATTAATCTGTAAACATCAAAGTTTGAACAACCATCTATCTTAGCTGCATCATCCAACTCAGTGGATACTGAATCAATATAACCCTTTAGGATAAAGGTATTGGATGCAATTCCCCCTCCAGTATATATTAGAATTAACATCATCTGTCTTGTGAACTCTGGAATTACTGCTGACACTATTGAATGCATAGTAAAATAGGCTGTTATCCCAGCAAATGTTGGTATAGTTTGAATGAGCATTATGGCCATCAATGATGCTTTTCTACCTGCAAATCTATACCTGGAATATGCATATCCAGTGAAGCTTACAACAATCAATGTCAATATAGCTGTTGCTCCAGCTATGAAAATAGTATTCTTAACCCACTGCAAATAAAGGGTTTCAGTAAATAAATACTCAAAATGCTTCGTTGAAAACTCAAAATTTGTATTAGCCATTATCCGTTGTTCCTGTCTTCCATTAAATGCCGATACAACCATTTGATACAATGGCCAAACAATGGCAACTACCCAGCTGAAAAGTACCAGATAGGAAAATCCAAGTCCTATCTTACCAGGCAATGACAAAGGAGGTCTATCGGATAAATACAACTTTTCTTTCTTGCTCTTTTTCTTTATCATAGTCTTCCCTCCTTAAATCCTTTAGAGTTTCTAAATCCTAGGAATGCAAAGAACATCAATCCCAATGAAATAAATATGGTTATGGCAGCGGCTATGGCCTGGTACTGATTTACCATTGCCAGCTTGTAAATATATGAAATCAATAGGTCAGAAGATCCTGCCAGATTACCATATCTTTGAGGATTAAATGGTCCTCCTTGATTAAATAGAAATATAACAGAAAAGTTATTAAAATTAAAAGTATATTGAGTAACCAATAATGGTGCAATCTGGAATAACACCAATGGAATTGTTATTTTCATTGTTTTATCAAAGGATGAAGCCCCATCTATGTCCGCAGCCTCATATAAATCCCCTGGTATTGCTTGGAGAACTCCTGTTGTTAAAAGGAATACATATGCACTTCCAAGCCAACCCTGCAATAAGATTAGTGCTGATCTGGTATATAGGGTCGTATTCTTGATCTCCACCCTGGAACCGATTAATTTCTCCAAAATAACAGTGATTGATCCCCCAGGTGCAACCATTATGCTAAAGAACATTATTGTTATAAATGCAGGCACTGCCCATGGAAGAATATATATAGTTCTGAAAAATTTCTTTCCCTTTATCCTTTCATTATTAACAAGAAGTGCCAATATAAATCCAATTAGAATTGCCAGGGAGGTCGCTAGAAGGGTCCAAAGCACTGTCCAGATAAATATAAGCCAGAAAACACTACCAGCAAGTCCCTGTCCAGTGGCTATTAGTTGATAGTTCTGAATTCCAATCCACGAAAACTTCGATTGATTTTGGGGATTCATATTGGTTAATGATAGAAGGAAAGTTGTTATAACAGGTACCAATACTATGAAAATTATAATTAATAAAGCAGGTAATGAAACCATATATGGAAAACCCTCCTGCTTCAAAGCTCTTTTTGTCTCAAACCAATTGCTATGTCTAATTCCCCTAATGGTACTTCTTTCCACGGAGTATACGTCCTTAAATGATACTATTAAAAGCATTGCTCCAATTATTACAAAAAATATAGCTACTACTCCTTCAATCATGAAAATTAGAGATTTGTAAATTCTAGGTCCACCTTCTGCCAAATTAATCAAACCAGCGATTCCTTCCCCTTGATAATTTCCATATCCCAATGCATAAGGAATTGCTACAAGATATATGAAAAGGGATGCCACTAAGAATATAAGAGCTTTCCCATATTGTTTGTTAAGAGCTTGACCTATTCCTGGTATTGGGAAAGTTAAGAAAGAAAATATTGGTTTTGTTTTTTCCACTTCAACTGGAATGCGTCTTCTGATATCTGCAATATCACCATTTAGTATCTTGAGATTTCTCTTTATACCCATTCTTAGTTCATGTTTCTTGCTCTTAACAATTTCTTTATTGGCATTCGTTGGGATTTCATATTTTTTCAATGCCACATCATTCTTATATCCTCGTTTTGCTGCAGCAATGCTGTTGATCTCTGCCTTTTTAGAAATTACACCTTCCTTCTGTCTGGCTTTTATCCTTGTAATTTCCTTATCTAACTTATCTTTTTGCTCTTTTTTGAATGATTCTACCTCTGCCTTTTTACTTGCAAAATCCTCTTTTTCAAGTTTAGACTGGAGTTCCAAAGCTTCCTTTATTTCATTTTGACTATTTACGATATATTCTATGATTTTAGGTAGTTGATAAGATTTTTCCTTGGCTTTCAGATAATTATATTCTGCTCGATAATCTAGGTTTATATACCCTTTGTAAAAATCTTCCTTTTGTCTGTTTTCATACAATTGGATGGTGAGTCTTTTCACCTTACTCTCCATTTCTTTGTCAAGTGTTGTTGAAAATTCCTGCTTCTTCTTTTTCAACTCATTTAAAAACTTCTTCTCTTTATCTTTGAGTTCATTTAAAGATAACATATATTCATTCTTCGATTTGTTCTTTATAAATTCTGTCCTACTAGCCTTCAATTTAGATATTTCTTTGGAAGACTTTTCAATCTTTATTCTTTCATCAATTAAAGCTAATTCTCTCAAATAAAGGTTTTTTCTTTCATATTTATTTCCTATGTTGTCTTCTAGAAACAATCCATACTTGCCCATAAAATCACCACCTTATCTACTAGATTCTCTACCCATTCCCATGAATAAATATAAAAAGATTGTTAGTATTATGTACAATAGCAAAATGCTATAATAGAAAACTGATCTTAGATTAAAATCAAACAAAGTATACGCAAATCCACCCATGGCAAGAACAGTCCATACATAAACAAAGATTTTAGAGTACCTTATCCTTGTTAATGCAAAAAAAGCCATAATAGATATGGATATTGGTATTAAGACCTTTATTAGGTATATTGATAATTCAGATGTTACATAGGTATTAAATAGTGACTGATCAATGCTTTGCTGTGGGAAGTTGTCTTTTGCCCACATTAAGAACAACTCGTAATCCTTCACCTTAAGAATAGCTTCAAAAGAAGATAATAAAATGATAATTCCAGACAAAGTAACTAAAATATAGAAATTTTTCTTGCTTAATCTATCCACATTTCCCATAAGTTATAATTAGCATACAGATAATATGCACTCCTCCGATAGTTTGTTAAATTTAAGGGAACAGGGTAAGACCCTATTCCCTCTTATTATTTAAATATCTAGAAGTTTAACATCATGGCATCAAAGGATGCTTTCATAGCTTCATAAGCCGCTTCAACAGTGGCTGGCTTCTGAGCTGCCCATGATAACAAACCATTTTGCCAAGTATCCCATACTGAACCCCACTCTGTAAATAGTGGTCTTGCTGGTGCAGCATCATATGATTCCAATACAGCGGCAATTACTTCTTTATCCACATCTGATAAGTCTGAGTTCAGATAATCTGCAGCAGTTACATTTTCTAATATCTTACCAGTAGCTTTGAAGAAATCTACTGCAAACTCTGGATTTACAACTTCTTCAATAAATGCCTGACCTAATGCCATCTTGTCAGCATCCATTTCATTTCTTGAGTTTATTGCCAATCCCCATCC
>JAUWAD010000118.1 GCA_030602225.1 Bacillota bacterium
TAAAGATTCTTAAATTGTGAGTTATATAATCTACTATATATACCATCCTTCTCCAGTAGATCCACATGACTTCCTCTTTCTTCCACTCCATTATTGGTTAGAACCAGTATCTCATCAGCATTCTTTATGGTGGAAAGTCTATGGGCAATTACCAAAGTGGTTCTACCCCTAGCCAGTACCTCCAGTGCATTTTGTATTAGAATTTCAGTCTCATTATCCAATGCTGAAGTAGCTTCATCCAGGATTAATACTGGAGGATTCTTAAGGAACAGTCTAGCTATTGATATTCTCTGTTTCTGTCCACCTGAAAGCTTGACTCCCTTTTCCCCAATAAATGTATCATATCCATAAGGAAGGGTAAGAATAAAGTCGTGTATGCTGGCTTTTTTAGCTGCATCCATCACTTGTTCATCAGTTGCACTGGGATTTCCATATAGGATGTTTTCCTTGATAGTACCTGTGAAAAGGAATACATCCTGCTGAACAAGTCCGATATTCTTTCTAAGGGACTTTAATGTTATATCCTTTATATTAATGGAGTCAATTGTTATCTCTCCTGAACTGATCTCATAGAATCGTGGAATCAAGTGACATAGAGTTGTCTTTCCAGCACCTGATGGGCCAACAAGAGCAACAGTCTTTCCAGCTTCCACATCAAGGTTTAAGTGTCTAAGTACCTGATCCTCTCCATTATTATAGCTAAATGTTACATCTTTAAATCTTATATCCCCTCTTACACCATTTAACTCCTTGGCATCATGACTATCAACTATATCTGGGGCTATATTCATAACCTCCTGAAATCTTTCAAATCCAGTCATACCATCTTGCAGTTGCTGGGTGAACTCAGTTAATCTTCTAATTGGCTGCATGAAGAAGTTTACATAAAGGGTATATGCAAATAAGTCTCCCAGTTCTATTATTCCCTTGTAGGTAAAGTAACCCCCTAAGGAAATAACCATAAGGTTCAATCCACTGGATACAATACCAATACCAGATATGAACTCTGCCATAACCTTATAGGACTTCTTCCTTGCATCAGCAAAGGCTGCATTCCCTTCATTGAATTTTTCAATCTCATAGTCTTCAGCGGTAAATGATTTGGCTACCCTAACTCCTGAAATACTGTTTTCAAGTTGAGAGTTTACATTGGCAATCTTCTTTCTTACATCTCTAAATGCTGATTCCATCTTCTTTCTCTTATAAATGGCAAACCAGATCATCACAGGAATAAAAGCAAATATTATTAATGTTAGTCTCCACTCGATAAATAGGAGAATGAAGAAGGATCCAAGTAGCATCACAGTTGAAATAAACAAATCCTCAGGGCCATGATGGGCAAGCTCTGTTATATCTCTTAAGTCATTTACAATTCTTGACATTATATGACCGGTCTTTGTATTGTCATAATAGCTAAATGGCAATGTCTGAAGATGGGAGAATATATCCCTTCTCATATCATGCTCAATTCTTACTCCCAAAACATGTCCATAATATGCTACAATATATTGACTGATATATCTTAGGATAAATAAGAACACCATTATCATTGTCCATCTTAATAGTAATCCCATATTTCCATCTGGAATTATTACATTGATCATGTTTCTTGTAAACATGGGAAAAACCAAGTCAAATATGGAAATTAGAAAAGCAAAGAACATATCTATGAAGAATAATGTCTTATGTGGCTTGTAATATGAAATAAATCTCTTAAGCATATGTATCCCTTCTTCTTTTTTATATTTTTTTGTGTTATCATATTTGAATATATGTTTAGATACACGAATTATTATACAGGATATAATTTTTTTAATCAATTAAAATAAGCAGTATCGGAGGAAATAATGAACCAGATTCTAATGTTTACCACAACCTTTATTATACAATTTATAATTGCCATGGAGATGAACTTCATAGGACCCTTGGCACCTTTTCTATCAACTTACTTTAACATCAAGGATTCCCAGGTTATTTACTTTAATCTAGGCTATGCATCCGTTGGATTATTAGTACCCCTTCTTGGTGTATGGGCGGATAGATATGGTAACAAGAAGCTTATATCCTATGCTCTTTTATTATTCTTCGCAGGAAGCATATTAGGTGGTTTTTCCACAAGTCCCATTTTGTTCTTTCTAGCAAGAATTTTCATTGGATTGGGCTACTTCTCATTAAGTGGAACTACCATGTCATATATTTCTGAGTTTATTGACTACAGAAAAAGAGGACAGGCTGCTGGAATACTAAGAACTGCCTTTGGAATAGCCATATTTGCAAGTCCACTTTATACAGCAGCACTTACCCATAGATTCAATAACCTAAGTAGTATTTATCTTCCATTAAGTGCTTTGGCAGTTATAGCATTTGTACTATTACAGAAGCTACCAGAAACAAAGAAGGTGGAAGGCAGTCAGCTGGATATTAGGGAATTTATTGAGTTGTTAAGACACCCAAGAACAATAAAAGTGCTATTATCACTATTTTTGGTGATAACAGCACCTACAATGTTATATAATTTCTTAGGTATACATTTATCCACTAATTTCAACCTTGTGCAAAGTCAGATTGGAATGACATACTCACTGATTTCAGTAGGTTCAATAATTGGAATATTTGTTGCCACAATATATGCGGATAAATTCGGCAAACTTAGTTTCTCAAGGGTATTCTTTGGAATGATGATCTTTGCCATACTACCAATAGCTTATGGAAAAAGCATGATAATTGTCATCTCCTTGGCATTCTTCTTTGCATTTGGCTTAGATGGAGGTTGGACATCGTATCAGGCATTCTGTTCTGAGATCCATCCAGAAAAAAGAAGCACATTCTTAAGTTTATTCTACACTATAAATGCACTGACCATTGTTCTCTACTCCATCATAGGACCTTTATTATATGACCTGGGAGGATTGAAACTAACCACAGGAGTGGGATTTGTATCATTGATACTGGCATCCCTACTACTATTAAGACTTAGTAGATCCCCATCCTAAATATGTTTATCCAACCATTTGACCATATCAGAAATGATCTGGTCTTTTTCATTTTCATTTAAGATTTCATGGAAGAGATCCTTATAAAAGATTAATTCCTTGTCACTGGAGATAATGTTGTTATGGAAATTCTGACTTAGAATTGGAGGTACCACCTTATCCTTCTCTCCATGGGTAATTAAGCAAGGTAATGAGTAAGAACCTACACCCAGATTAAGTGAATCCACAGCATTAAAAAGAAACTCATAGTAGAAGTTGATTGTTGCCTTTTTAAGTACGAACTTATCATTTATATAATCAATATACACCTGTCTGTTGGAGCAGAGGTTATCATCGATGGGATTTTTTATAGTTGCTTTCTTTGCAACCATCTTCACCATCTTAAGCAATCCCCTATTCTGCTTTTCAGCTGATGGCAATGTGCCAAGAGCAGCACCTGAAAATATCTGCCCTTCTATGGTATCCTTGTACTTTATCCCATATAGGGCAGTTACCAGTCCACCCATACTATGTCCTAGGGTGAAGACCTTCTTGTCCTTATACTTCTCCCTGGTCCACTTTATGATTTCATGTAAGTCCTCCACAAAGTCATTGAAGGATTCAATATGACCTAACTCCTCCTTATTTCTTCCATGTCCTCTAAGATCATACCTGATGACTGCAAAACCTGCTTCATTAAAGCTATTTGCAACATAATCATACCTACTGTAGTGCTCTGCAAAACCATGGGTTATGACCACTACACCCTTTGGATCACTAATTTCATCATCCTTAAAGTAAACGTCATAACCATCTCTAAGCATAAAGTATTTCATCCAAATACACCTCACCTTTATAGGATATCAAAAATTGCCTTAGCTGCTCCTATCATCCCTGAATCATTTCTAAACTTAGCTGGTAATATCTTAATATTGGCAGAATCATTAACCCCTTCACTGAAGGATAAAATAAAATTATCCCACCAGACTTCCTTAGAGTCGATAACTCCTCCGCCAATAATAATTCCCTCGGGATCAAATATATTCTTAAGAGATATAATGAATGTGGAAAGATCAAAGGTGAAGTTATCTATAACAACCTTTGCAATCTCATCATTATAGTAGGAATCCAGTATCTCCTTGCCACTTAGACTTAAACCTCTCATCTTGAAGTAATGACTTTCTATGGCAGTTCCTGATACATACATCTCAACACAGCCCTTCTGTCCGCAACTGCATTTGTGTCCCCTGGGATGAAGAATGGAATGACCAAGCTCTCCTGCCTGGTAATGTGCTCCTCTTAATATGCCACTTTCCTTTAAAAAAATTCCTCCACCCAGGCCAGTTCCAATGGTAAGCATTACAAAGCTATCCATTCCCTCTCCAGAACCAAGCCAGCTTTCACATAAGGCAGCCACATTGGCATCATTCTCCACCTGGATTTTCACATTGTACTTTTTACTTAAGTATCCCTTTATGTCCGTTTCAGCCCA
>JAUWAD010000045.1 GCA_030602225.1 Bacillota bacterium
AAAGGACGAGCTGGAAAAGCTAATACAAGATGAGAATATAACCATAAAAGAGATTAGCAAAGAGTTGGACTCCCAGGTCTTGGATAAGTATCTGCAGATAAGACAGAAGAAAAATAGTGGTATAGGCATTGTAATAAATGAGATCTGCAATGGTTGTCATACTCACGTACCTAAGACCATAATAGACAAATTAAAGCTTGGAAAAGCCATTAATACTTGCGAAACCTGTGGTAGAATATTGGTTCTGAGGGAAAATAAGCCGGAATAGAATCAATAAGTGTTCTAATGGAAATTAAAAGCAGCTACATATATTCCAGATAGAGGGCCTAATTGAGTAATATAAAACACTTTAGATAATTTAACATTTGGATAAGTATATATTGTGGTTAGAAAATTGCTTTTTATGCTTTTTTTTGCTTTTCTTTTCAGAGAAATCCTAAAATAAATAATAATTTAAGAATGATTTAGAGTTAGATATAATAGTATATCCATTTTTGTTATATACTATATTAAAGACTTTGAAGTTCGTATAATTAGATTTATGAAAAAAAACTCAACCCATTGGAGGTGTATAAACTGGCTAGTTTATTTGATAAAAGGGAAACAAGTCCTTTATCCCTAATAAAATTTAGTTCTTTTATAATTATACTTATGGCTTTAAATAACAACCCAAATATTAGAAATATTCCTTTTGTATATATTTCTCTTAGTGTTATACAGATAATTTTCTGCATTTCCATCATTATAAAAGGCATAATGTTGTTAAAGGGTACATTTAAAGATCAACTAAATAGAACAATGATGGAGAAGATACAGATCCTATTCATAGTTATTTTCATGATGATAATGGCATTTGTGACAATTGAAAATATACTTCATACAACATCATATACTAGAATGTTTTTTAATCGAGTATAAAATAGTTTCAAGATAGTTATTACTAAATGTTAAATGATAATTGTCAATAAGAGTAATACTAATATGAATACAACTGATGAATCAAATTATTGAGTAATTTAGGGGGAGTTTTAATTTGAATTTTACACCATTAAGTATAATCGCTTATTTTGTATTAATACCTACTACAACATTAGCTTTTTATTTATTGTTTAAAAAAATATTCTACAAAAAATAACCATTTACTTGTAAAACGCAGGAATGCATGAATTGACTTAATTATGTTCATCAAAATTGAAACTACCACCTGATTTATACATATATAAAATTAACTGGAAGTTGTTTCAAATAATCAGAAATTGTGATATATTTAATTGTAAGAGTAAGTTGTATGGTCGCATGTCTTTGGACATGAGGAAAGTCCGTGCTCCATAGAGCAGGATGCTGGATAACGTCCAGTGGGGGCAACCCTAAGGATAGTGCAACAGAAATAGACCGCCAGAAATGGCAAGGATGGAAAGGTGAGGTAAGAGCTCACCAGCATTTAGGCGACTAAATGGCTCTGTAAACCCCATCTGGAGCAAGACCAAAAAGGAGCAGAAAAAGGTGGTTGCTCGCTGCCGCTCCAAAGGTAGGTCGCATGAATCTATTGGTAACAATAGGTCTAGATAGATGACCATAATCTACAGAACACGGCTTATAGACTTACTCTATTAAAAAATACAACTCAGAGGAGTTGTATTTTATTATGCCTTTTTTAAGATTATATAGCTTTTTTATGTGCAATTATTTGGTTGAATGAGTAATCAATATCCTTAAATCCATTTTCACTTAGCATAGTTGGATGTAGGGTCTTTGATTTAATTGCTTCAACAAAATCCATATGATTTTTTATGTTTTCATAGAACTTGGTTGCATATAGCCCAACTCTATTTTCTATATGGGAGTCACTACCTCCAAAGGATGGGATATTCAACTCCGTAGATAGGGTATATGCTTCAAGATTCAAATACATAGGAGTACTACCGTTAAATGCTTCAATTCCATCCAGTAGATGATGAACTTTTCTTATATGATTACCAAGACCTCTGTGGTTTTTTCTAAAGGGGTGAGCAGCTATTGAAACTCCACCTTTTCTTCTAACATAGGTCAGAAGCTCTTCAGAACTTAGCATTCTATCTGGAATGTCCTTTATCCCAAAAGTAAGAATATCTCCTTCTGTGGTTAAAATCTCAGTACCTACAATAACCAAAATTCCATCAATATATGTTGAGTCTCCTATTTCCTTAGCTAAGGTATTATTATCGTGATTTGTTATGCATAATGCATCCAAACCCACTTTTTTAGCCTGTTTGATACCTTTGAGTAGTTCCATATGACTATCAAAGGAATATTTGTTTTCGTGGGAATGCGTATCTATAATCATAGTGACCTCCGTTAACCTCGATGTTAATATACTAACACAAATCTGAAATTTATTTAACATCTATAAGTAAGTATTATAGTCATATTCATCCTATAAGAATTATAAATAGCGTTGTTTTGTAACCATTTTGTAATTATTTTATTGTATTGAGACCCTTATTAAGTTATAATACCAATATGAGACAAAATAAAGAGAGGGAGTGTTAATTTGAGTATAAAGAGACACAAACTGGCGATAAATATTATAGTGTTAGTTTTATTAATGGTTGTAGGTTTTAATGATACAGGGATATTTGTTAAGGAGTTTAAATATATAGATAAGGACAAAGTGGAGACCATCTTCCAGAAAGAAGAAAAGGTAGAAGTAATAAGAGAGACAAATGATACATATATAGTATCAAAGGATAATGAAGCTATGGAGATTCCAAGAGATACTATGATAAGAACAACTAGAAAGACTGGAGTTCTTATCACTAACAAAGAAACAAAGTTATATTCATTACCATCAGAGAATTCAATTGTAAGATCTGTCCTTGAAAAAGGAACAGTTGTTACCTTAAGAAGTGAAAATAAGGGTTATGGTATATATGATGTGCCAAGTACAGGTAGGGTAGGATATATTAAACTTGAAGATATTTCAAGAGAAGTTAAGGAAAATATAACATATGGACTGGCAACAGTTTCTAAGACAATTTCAAATGACAAAGCATCTCTTTTATTGTTAAAGGGAGAGATCGTTAATATTGTTGGTTTTGAAAATGATAAATATATAGTTCTAAATGAAAATAAAGATGAGTTTAAAATACCATCAGAATACGTTACCTTATCTAAATCCTTGGAAGAAGTCACAAGAAGTGCAGAAAGAGGCGTTTCTGATTCCATAAGTAAGGTTGTTGAATTTGCCCATACATTAATTGGGAAAAGATATGTATATGCTGCTTCAGGACCAAATTCATTTGACTGTTCTGGATTGACATATTATATCTTCAAGAATCAACTGGATATCACTTTGCCAAGGGTGTCTGGTACTCAAGCTACAGTGGGAACAAAGGTGGAGAGAAGCCAACTGATTCCAGGGGATTTAGTATTCTTTAATACTGTTGGAAGTAGAATTTCCCATGTGGGACTATACATTGGTAATGGAAATATGATTCATGCATCTTCAACCAGAGGCCAGGTGAGAATAGATACAATCGAATCAGGCTGGTATTTTGGAAGATTTGTGACTGCAAGAAGAATAATCAAGTAAAATTAGCACCTTCGGGTGCTTTTTTAATTACTTTGTGCTATAATATGCCTATGAAATTATTAAGGAGGGTCAATAGATGGCAGAAATCTTAAAAGGTAAAATCGTTGCAGATAGTATTAAGGAAGAGATGAGAAAAAACATAGAGATATTAAAAGGAAAAGGAATAAACCCAACCCTTGGAATAATAAGACTTGGTAGTGACCCAAGTGACGTATCCTATGAGAAAAGCATTATAAAGGCTTGCAGTGCCATGGAAATTGAGGCAAAAGTATTTGAAAGAGAAACTTCCATGACTACAAATGAATTGGTTGAATTGATGTCTGAATTGAATATGGATGATTCCATATCTGGAATATTACTTTTTAGACCACTTCCAAAACATATAGATGAAAATATTATTAGAAATTCAATAAGTCCAGATAAAGATGTGGATTGCATGCATCCTTTGAATCTGGAGAAGATTTTTGAAGGCAATATGACTGGATTTGCACCATGTACACCTAAGGCTGCAATGGAGATATTGTTATACAACAAGGTTGAATTAGAAGGCAAGAATGTTGTTGTAGTTAATAGATCCATGGTGGTTGGTAAACCTTTAGTTATGATGCTGCTGGAAAAAAATGCCACAGTCACAATTTGTCATTCAAGAACTAAAAAGCTTAACGAAGTTACAAAAGCTGCAGATGTTGTTGTTACAGCCTTGGGAAAACCAAAATTCTTTACAAATGACTTCTTCAATGAGGATTCAGTGGTAATAGATGTTGGAGTTAGTATGACTGAAGATGGAAAGTTAAGTGGTGATGTTGATTATGAAAATGTTGAAGGTTTAGTTTCTATGATCACACCTGTGCCAGGTGGTGTAGGAAGTGTTACAACAACAATACTCTTAAACCAAGTAGTTCAGGCAGCAATGAAGTAAGATTTAAATTAATACAGCAATAAACAAAAACCCTATCCAATTTATATTGGATAGGGTTTTAAATTTATCTAGTTTCCATTGCCATTGCCATTTCCATTGCCGTTTCCATTTCCATTGCCTTCATCTTCGCCATTGTTATTACCATTGTTATTAAACCATTGGTCCAGCCAATCAAGTATGGGATTAGGAATTACAGTGGTCTCATCATGATCTGTACAAACTTCAGTTGGAGCTTGATACTGATAATCTGCTGGAATTATACCATTGTGCTCTTCTGGTATATATGGTGGATTTCTTTGAATAAAGACTCTTGTAACTACATCTTCTTCAGGACAGAACTCATTAGCTATCAATCCATTGGTTTGGTCTATCTTCAGTTCCACATGCATATCACAGTAGGCTTTTGGAGTGGTTCCGTTTACAAATAGTTCAGTTCTAACAACACCTCTTGGATCTGCACTACAAAGGTCTGTAGCAAGTAAGCCTGATTGAGTACATATGGATGCTGAAACCAATCCATCTGGTCTAACAAATGATGTCTTACTCTCAAGACCTTCATGCACTATTGTATTTATATGCTGCCAAAGTTGTGCCGCTGTTGAACTACTTCTTGAAAGTGTAACTCTAGGTGAATCATTGCCAATCCAAGTTCCAGACACATAATATGGAGTGTATCCAACAAACCAAATATCTGCCTGATTCTGAGTAGTTCCTGTCTTTCCTGCAACTACCATATTTGACATTCTAGCTCTTCCTGCAATACCACTGGAAACAGTTGTTCTTAGTATATCTCCCATTAGGTATGAAACTTGAGGGGATGTAACCCTTGTTTCACTGGGGACATTATTTAGCAATAAATTACCGTTCTTATCCAAGACTCTTGTAAATGATATTGGCTCAACAAATACTCCATCATTTGCAATTGCACCATAGGCTGCTGTTATTTCCAGTGGACTCAGTCCTCTAGTCATACCACCAAGTCCCATAGCTGATAAGTTCTCATCATTAACTTGTCTGTTCTCCAGACTTGTAACTATATTATCCTTCTCAGGATGATCTCGATTTATAATGCCTAATCTTGCCAGGTATTCTAGAGATGTTCTAACACCCATTTCCTGAACTACCTTTACAGAGTTTACATTGACGGATTGTTCCACACTTCTTCGCAATGTATGAATACCTCTATAACCGTTGTACCAGTTCTTTGGCCATAATACATTTGCTTCATTGTAGAAGGGGATATCATCTATTGCAGATGCCGCGGTATAGCCATTATCCAGAGCAGGTAGATAGACTGATATTGGCTTTATAGCTGACCCAGGTTGTCTTTGTGAATCCACAGCTCTATTTAATATTCTTGTTCCTTCAACGTCTCTACCACCTACTAGTGCCAGTATATGCCCAGTTCTATAATCTAGTACAACAGTTGCAGACTGGGGTTGAACAATTCCATCTGTGTGAACGTAGTAGTACCTGTTATTTATAATCATAACCTGTTTATCTTCTATGGTTTCAATGGTGTAGAACTCAGGATTATCATCAAGAAATTCCTTCCTTATTGTGATTACACCAGATTCCACACTAAACTTACCTTCAGGAACAACGATGGAACCTACCGTATGGGCAACCAGGTTCTTTCTTTCATCTATTGTATAGAAGTCTCCCACATCAAAGTGAGTAGGGTAGGGAGTAATCTTGTTTGTATCTATAATTAGATCTCCATTTTCCAATGTATATTCACTTTCAGTAAGGATTAGATGATTATCTTCAGTAAAGATATTCTCTTTTTTGAAATATACGATATTATTTCTTTCGTCTATAACATCACCATTTCTATTTGCTGACCAGTCCACCAGAACAGGTCCTCTTACATTTTCAGTATTGCCTACTAGTATCTCAGTAAAGTTGCTGTATATATCCTCAAGTTGTTTCTGCATATTAGTATCAATGGTTGCGTAAATACTAAGCCCACCACCGAACAATTCAGCATCTGCCTGAGCCTTTGTATAACCTAGATCATCCATTAAAGCTCTAACTACTTGGGTCTTTACTAAATCAGCGAAGTAGGAAGTGATATCCTGAGGTTTCTTCTCCTCAGGTTTCAGGCTTAATCTCACATCTTGTCTGAGGGCATAATCATAATCAATCTGACTTATTTTTCCAAGTTTTAACATCTGTGCCAGGACGATTTTCTGTCTATTCACTGATTCTTCATTAAATACAGCGATAAATTTTTCTCCTAGAACTTCAATTTGTCCCACTTCATAATGCTTTGATGGATCAAAATCCTCAGGCCTTACCCTGTAGTAGGGCTGGAACTGAGTGGTACTTTTTACAATCCCTGCTAACAATGCAGATTCTGCTATAGTTAATTCTCCAACATCCTTTGAGAAGTATGTTCTTGATGCCTCTTGTACACCGTATGCATTCTGCCCGAAGTAGTTTCTATTTAGGTAAGCCTCTAGAATCTGATCCTTTGAAAGGATGGTCTCCATCTTAAGAGCAAGGTAGGCTTCGGTTATTTTTCTTGTTAATTTCACATCATTTGATAAATATACGTTTTTGACCAACTGCTGAGTTATAGTACTGGCACCTCTCATGCCCCCGGATCTGAAGTTATCCATTAAAGCACCACCGATACCTCTTATATCCACACCTGGATGCTCTTCAAATCTTTCATCTTCTATGGCAATAAAAGCATCGATTAGATGTTTTGGCATTTGCTTTATGCTTACTACTGTCCTTAATTCTTCTGCCAAAATCTTTTCAATCAATATACCATTTTGGTCATAAATACTGGAAGTCTGGCTTAGTGAGGATTGTATAGTGGTCGGGTCAATTTCTGGAGCCTCATCCACTATGGCAACAACCGCTGAACCAATGGCTCCTCCTGCAAGTATAACTGCCATAAATATTAATATTATTAAAACTTTAATACCTTTGAAAAAGGTAAATCTATTCTTTTTCTTTGGTTTCTTTATTTCTTTACTCATTTTTAACCTCCTATAGTAGAAAAGAAAACATAACATATTATACCATAGGATATTGTCTTTGTTAAGATATTCAAAGTTACAATACCATTACGAATCTATGACATACAATAGTGTTTTACTCTAGAATAGAACATGGAAAAGTGGTATACTTAAGACATTAACTTAGGAGTGTGAAATATATGGAAAAAGGCAATGAAAGAGTATTAATAGTTGGTGTGGAATTGGATAATGACACCTTTGAGATAGATGACTCTTTGGATGAGTTGGAAGAACTTGTAAAGGCTGCTGGCGGAGAGGTCATAGGCAGGATTATCCAAAGAAAAGACAGAATAAATGCTGCATTATTTGTTGGAAAGGGAAAAGCAGAGGAGATAAGGGACTTCTGTCAGCAACTGGAAATTGATTCTGTAGTCTTTAACGATGAGTTATCAGGAGCACAGCTTAGAAATCTAGAAGAGATAATAGACAGAAAAATTATTGATAGAACCACCTTGATACTGGATATATTCGCCTTAAGAGCTGCATCAAAGGAGGGTAAGCTTCAGGTTAAGCTAGCGCAGATGAAATATAGATTACCAAGACTAATCGGTATGAGGGATTATCTATCTAGAGAAGGTGCTGGAATAGGGACAAGAGGGCCTGGCGAGCAGAAACTTGAAACGGATAGAAGACATATTCTTAGAGAAATCAAGAACATCGAAAAGCAACTTAAGGAAGTTGAGGGTATAAGAGAGGTTAAGAGAAAGAAGAGACTTTCTTCAAACATTCCAATGGTAGCCCTAGTTGGATATACAAATGCAGGAAAGTCAACCCTGACAAATAGCCTTATGGTTCATGATAGTCTGGATGAGGATTTCAAGAAGGTGTATGTGGAGGATATGCTATTTGCCACATTGGATACTTCCCATAGAATCAGCAAACTACCCAATGGACAGGATTTTCTAGTAAGTGATACCGTTGGATTTGTATCAAAACTTCCCACAAAGCTAATTGAAGCCTTTAAAGGTACTTTGGAAGAAGTCAAATATGCTGATCTTTTACTTCATGTGGTGGATGCTTCCAACGAGGATCTGGATATTCAGATAAAAACAACCATATCCATACTTAAGGAACTAAATGTTATGGATAAGCCTATGATTACTGTTTTCAATAAAATGGATAAGATTAATATCCAGGATCTAATTTATGATCATAAACTGGTGGAGGAACCCTTGTTTATATCCTGCAAGACTGGGAAGAATCTAGATGTTCTGTTAAACCAGATCCAAGAGAAATTACCTCAGGAATTTAGATATGTAAAGCTGCTAATACCATTTGACAAACAGAATCTAACCAATTATTTCATGAATAATTACGATGTAAATAATCTCCAGTATCTTGAAACAGGGACTACCATGGAACTGACCATTGATAATGTGGATTATGAGAAATATAAAGATTATATTATAGAATAGGAGCGTGAAGTTATGTTAATAAGAAATTGTGCAGGTGGTGTTGTTTTCAATGAGGATAAGGTATTGCTTTTAAAGAATGAGAAGGATGAGTGGATACTTCCAAAGGGAAAGATCGTTAATAATCAAAAAGCACCAGATACAGCATTAGGTAGAGTCGAATATGAAGCAGGAGTTAACGCTAAGATAGTATCTCCAGCTGGTGAAACTGCTTATGAGTTCTTTTCAATAACCAGAAATGCACCTGTATGTAATAAAATAACCTGGTATATAATGGAATCTGAGGATCCTATATATAATGTAAATAAGGATGAAGGCTTCAAGGATGGAGGATTCTTTAAAATAGAAGATGCTATGGATATGATAACGTATAGCCAGGATAAGTCCCTGGTTTCATTGTCATTCAAAAGATATGAGGAATTCAAAGAGTATGTAAAGAATAGGTAATTGACATGAAAGATGGATATAAGACCGTTGCACATTATGGAGAAGACGAGATAATAATAAACAAATCCCGATTCATCGGGTACTCAAAACCCATAAAGGATGAGTTAGAGGCCTTGGAGTTCATAAAATCCATTCAAGTAAAACACAGGGATGCCACACATAATGTATATGCATATGTTCTAGGTGAGGAATCCAACATTCAAAGATTCAGTGATGATGGTGAACCCTCCGGCACAGCAGGTATACCAGCATTGGAAGTGCTAAAGAAGGAAGATCTTAGAAATGTTGTGGTTGTTGTTACAAGGTATTTCGGAGGGATTAAGCTTGGAGGAGGGGGTCTCATAAGGGCTTATACCAAGGGAGCCAAAATTGGTGTGGACTCAGGGGTAATAGTGGAAATGAAAACCCATATGTTACTTGAAGTAAATACTGATTACACTTCTATTGGTAAAATAGAAAATTATCTAAAAGTGAATAATCTTGTGGCTGATGGAATTGATTACCTGGAAAAGGTTGTATTTAAAGTTAGCATCCTTAAAGATAAAGTTGATGGCTTTATAGGTGATATTAATAATCTAACCAATGGTGATGCGATAATCAATGAGTTACAAGAAATTTTTCTTCCAACTAAAGATGGAGTAAGATATACAGGTAATTAGGGTATAAAACTAGACGAGGTGATTAAATGTTAAGTGATAAGGAATTAAAAGATAAAATGATGACATCAAAATCATGGGCTGTGGTAGGTGTTACAGGCAATAAGGAAAAGTATGGGTATAAGATATGGAAAATCCTTATGGAGCATGGCTATGAAACCTATGGAGTAAGTCCTAACTATGATGAGCTTGAAGGTATAAGGATTTATCCTTCCCTTAAAGACTTGCCAGTCAAACCTGAGGTTGTTGATATGGTGGTGGCACCAAAGATAAGTATAAATATACTAGAAGAAGCAAAGGAATTAGGAATTAATTATATCTTCTTTCAACCAGGAACATATAATGATGAGGTTGTGAAGAAGGCAGATGAATTAGGATTGGAATACCTATTGGATGACTGTGTTTATGCTACTTTAAAGAGAGAAAAATAGGCCGTTTGGTCTATTTTTCATTTGTGGGAGGGGTAAATATGTTTAATGCAAATCAAGAGGTTGAGAAGATAGTAGGTTGGTTGAAGGAAAAAGTTGAAGAGGCTGGTGCAAAAGGCGTTGTATTTGGACTAAGTGGGGGAATAGACTCTGCTGTGGTGGCTGGATTGGCCAAAAAAGCATTTCCAAACAATAACCTTGGTATAATCATGCCCATTCATAGCAATCCTCAGGATGAGTTAGATGCCATGAAAGTAGCGGATGCATTCGAGATAAACATATCCAAGGTGGACTTATCTCCAGTATATGATTCCTTTATTGAGGGATTAAGCTTTGAGGGGGAGAATAAACTGGCATCTGCAAATCTTAAGCCTAGACTGAGAATGATGACCCTATACTACTATGCACAGGAAATGGGTTATCTAGTTTGTGGAACCAGTAACAAATCTGAATGGCATGTTGGTTATTTTACAAAGCATGGTGACAGTGGTGTGGATCTACTTCCCATTATTGAATTTGTAAAAAGTGAAGTTAGACTCTTGGCAAGAGAGCTTAAGGTACCAAATGAAGTAATTGAGAAGCCACCTACAGCAGGTCTTTGGACTGGTCAAACCGATGAAAAGGAAATGGGCTTTACTTACGAAGTATTGGATAATTACATTAGAACAGGAGAGGGTCCTGAGGAAGTGATTGCAAAAATAGATAGAATGAATAGGATCAGTTCCCACAAACGCCAGTTCCCTGCTGCTTATGAAAAAATATAGTGTAAAAATCTCGCACTTATGATAAAATATGTAAGTTAAATCTAAGGAGAGGTGAAACTATGGCAGGACATTCCAAATGGAATAATATTAAGAATAGAAAAGGCAAGGAAGATGCCAAAAGAGGCAAGGTATTTACCAAATTGGCAAGATATATCATGGTAGCTGCAAAAGAAGGTGGAGGAGATCCAGATTATAATCCATCATTAAAAGCTGCCATCGATAAGGCTAAGGCAGAGAATATGCCCAATGATAATATTGAAAGAGCAATTAAGAAGGGACTGGGAGAGACTGGTTCTGACTCATATGAAGAAATCCTATACGAAGGATACGGTCCTTCTGGAATAGCTGTAATCGTAAACTGTCTAACTGATAATAGAAACAGAACTGCCCCTGATGTTAGACATGCATTTGATAAGTACGGTGGAAATCTTGGACAAAGTGGATCAGTTTCATTTATGTTCGATAGAAAAGGCTTGATTGCCATTGAAAGAACTGAGGAAATCGATGAAGATGAGCTTACAATGTTAGCTATAGAACTGGGAGCGGAAGATTTTGTATCCGAGGATAATGGCTTTGAAGTAATAACCAGTGTAACAGACTTCAATGGTGTAAGAAATGGTTTAAGTGATAAGGGATACCAGTTTGCAGCTGCAGAAATCACATTTATTCCCCAGAACTATGTAAGTCTAACGGATGAACTAGATATAAAGAACATGAATAAATTGATTGATATGCTTGAAGATAATGATGATGTTCAGGATGTTTATCATAATTGGGAAATGCCTGAAGAAAACTAATAAAGATAGAGGAAGCTCTATCTTTTTTGTAAGGATGGTGAAACTTTGAAAAAGCTACATCTGTTTTTATTAGTATTTTTGATCTTTTCAATATCATTAATAGCACTTGTTTTAGCAATAGAGGAAAATGCATACGACTTGGGATATTATATGGATTCCTTTGAAGAGAATGAGGTTTATATGGTTACTGGCAAATCACAAGATGAGTTGAATATAATATCAAAGGATATTATATCCTACTTAAAGGGTAGGGAGAAGGATACATTTTTAGATAAGCATTTTAATGAAAGAGAAGTTCTTCATATGATAGATGTATTGGACCTTTTTAACCTAGCAAGGGTAATAAAACTAATTAGTGGTGTAATTTCTGTTATTATAATCTTCTACTTCTTGAAGCTTGGATTATCAGGACTATTGGGTAAATGGATAGGGTTAGGATTGTTCGCAAACCATATACTAATACTCATGTTATTTTTACTGATAATAATTGATTTTACTAGGTACTTTACCATATTCCACGAAATTTTCTTTTCCAATGATCTATGGTTGTTGGACCCAAGGACTGATCTTCTAATTCAGATGCTACCGGAACCTTTTTTTGTGAATATGGCTAAAAATATTGGATTAAGCTTTTTAAAATACCTATCCATAGCCCAAATAATAGGTTATGTGTTTTATAAGAAGGGGAAATATAACATTCCTCACTTCCAGAACCAAAAAAAATTATAATGTAAATATTAGGGTATATATTTACATGGAGTGAAATTTTTTATATAATTAACACTTGATTATGTGAGACAGAGTAGGTAATGAGCGTTAAGTGCTTAGGGATGGGAAGTTGCCCTATGACGAAAGATATTTCTGCGATTCATTTACCGCATCCGCTGACAATTAGAGAACCTTTCTTTAGTTGGCAGTAGCTGTCAATTTAGAAAGGAGAATTATTATGAACAAGAAGAGAAAAATTAGTGTTAGAACAATGGTGAAGGCGGGTTTTTTAGTTGCCATTTCAATCGTAATGACAAGATTTGCCTACATCATGGTACCACTGGCAGGAGTTTCTGCTTTAAGGATTAGCTTTGGTGAACTACCACTTATGTTATCAGGGATGATGTTTGGCCCACTGGTTGGAGGATTAACTGGATTAGCCGCAGACATAATCGGATTCCTAATCAATCCTCAGGGACCCTACCATCCAGGATTTACCTTAAGTTCAATCCTGTGGGGAGTGATTCCTGGTGTTATTATGTATAGCCTTAAAGGAAAGAAGGGATATGATAAATTATTTTCATTTAAGAATATAATTCTTTCAGTTGCAGTGGTAACTGTGGTTGTATCTCTTGGTTTAAACACTTATTGGCTATCAACTCTTTTTGGAAGAGGATTTTTCATACTTCTACCAACAAGATTTTTGGCAGCAATTATAAGCATTCCCTTAAATGCAATAATAATCAATTATCTTCTAAAGTATTTAAAGGGATTTATCGACTAAAACAGAGACTTC
This sequence comes from Bacillota bacterium, assembly GCA_030602225.1. GTDB lineage: Bacteria > Bacillota > Clostridia > Tissierellales > Tissierellaceae > Gudongella. Next base: position 13,531 of record JAUWAD010000045.1, read on the forward strand.
TGCCAAATGGTAGAAGTCTTATAAATTTAATGAAGAGGGGATCAATATGCTTAGATTTCTATCTGCAGGGGAATCTCACGGAAGTATGCTAATGGGTATAGTGGAAGGAATACCTGCAAACTTAAAGCTGAATATTGACAGCATAAACCATGAACTTTCAAGAAGACAAAAAGGTTATGGCAGGTCCGAAAGGATGAAGCTTGAAAAGGATCAGATTAATATAATTTCTGGTCTGGATCAAAATATCACCACAGGGGCTCCCATTGGATTCTTCATGGAAAACAGAGGAAATAACATTAAAAAAGATGAGATATTCACACCAAGACCAGGACATGGAGATTTGGCTGGATTATTGAAGTATAATCAACCTGGGGGAAGAAATATCCTTGAGAGGGCATCAGCAAGGGAAACGGCAATTAGAGTTGCTGTAGGTGCCATTTGCAAGGAGTTCTTAAAGGAGTTTCATATATCAGTAAATAGCCATGTGACTAAGATTGCTGGGATATCATCAAAATTTGATTACTATTCAGCCCTTGACTTAAACTTCCATCAGGCAGAAAAATCAATTTTAAGTATAATGGATCAGGATGCAGAAAACAGTATAATGACTGCAATCGATGAAGCCACTAAAGAAGGTCATAGCCTGGGAGGATCCATACAGATAGTTGTAAAGGGAGTTCCTGTTGGGCTGGGAAGTCACATACAATGGGATAGAAAGTTGGATGGACAGATAGCTCAAGCTGTACTTAGCATCCAGGGTATTAAAAGCATAGAGTTTGGAATTGGAAACAATTTTTCCAACACCATTGGAAGCAATTCATTTGATGAGATTTCATATGATTATGAAAAGGGCTACTATAGAAAATCCAACAGAGCTGGTGGAATTGAAGGAGGTATCTCTAATGGGGAGGATATAGTGCTCAGTGCCACCATGAAACCAATTCCAACTCAGAGAAAACCACTTAATAGTGTGGATATACTTACTAAGAAGGAAGCAAAGGCATTTTCTGAAAGAGCGGATATCTGTGCAGTCCCTGCTGCTGCTGTAGTTGTGGAAGCAATGATTGCCTTTGTTATTTCAAAAGAGATAACAAACAAGTTTGGTGGAGATTCAATGGAGGAAACAAGGAATAATTACATTTGGTATTTGGAGAACATAATAAAGAAGAGGTAAAAAATGAAACTTAGAGGAAATAAATCATTAAAAGGTGAAACCTTTATTCCAGGGGATAAGTCAATCTCCCATAGAGCTATAATCATAGGTTCAATTGCAGTGGGCAGGACAAAGATAGAAAACTGTCTATTATCAGATGATACCCTTAAATCAATTGATATCTTAAGGAAATTAGGGGTGGATATTAAGGTTGATGAAAAGAGTAATACAGTGGTTATCGAAGGTGTGGGATTAAAAGGGTTAAAGGAATCAGATGAGGATCTTTACTGTGGAAACTCTGGAACCACAATGAGATTATTTGCAGGATTACTATCAGGTCAGAGTTTTTCATCCAAGCTCACTGGTGATGACTCCCTTTCTAACAGACCTATGGATAGGGTAACAAAACCCTTAAGACAGATGGGAGCGAATATTGCAGATAATAACTCCCTAGCTCCTATTATAATTAGTCCAGGTGAGATAAAACCTATTGATTACAAGATGGAGGTAGCCAGTGCTCAGGTTAAATCTGCCATATTACTTTCATCATTATATGGTGAAGGTAAATTTAAGGTCACAGAAAAATACAAGACTAGAAATCATACAGAACTGATGCTTGAGTATTTTGGTGCTGACATTCATTGTAATGATCTAGAAATTAGTATAAATAATCCCAATAGGTTAATAAGCAAGGATATAAAGGTGCCAGGAGATATATCCTCAGCAGCATTTATAATAGCTGCTGGATTGATAACCAAGGATAGCGATATTATTATAGAAAATGTTGGGTTAAATACCACTAGAACTGGAATAATATCAGTGCTTAGTGAAATGGGTGCAATAATAAAGGTTCTTGGTATTGATGATACAAATGTTGAGAAATCAGGAACATTAAATGTCATGGAGAGTTTTCTTCATGGAATAACCATTGAAGGAGAAAAAACCGCTTCTGTTATTGATGAGATTCCTATTATTTCAGTACTGGCATGTTACGCCCAGGGGAATACAGTCATTAAGGATGCCCAGGAGCTAAGGATAAAGGAGTCTGATAGATTATTAGCAATATATGAAGGTTTATCTGCCATGGGGGCAGATATTGAGCTTACCAATGATGGCCTGATTATACGTGGTAGGGGTAAATTAAAAGGTGCTGAAGTCTCAAGTAAAGGTGACCATAGAATTGCCATGGCCCTTAGTATTGCAGCATTGGCAGCGGAAGGGACCACTACCATTGATGATGTTTCGTGTATAAATGTAAGCTATCCAAACTTTTATAATGATATTGGACAATTAATTGACAATAATTTTGAAAAATAACAATAAAAAGGGTATAATTACCATATCAATAATTTGGGGGAGGAATAATGATGAAAACAAAATTACCAATTGCATTATCTAATAGGCATATTCATGTTAGTAGAGAGGATCTTGATGTGTTGTTTGGAGAAGGTTATGAATTGACTAGAATGAAGGATCTTTCCCAACCTGGACAGTATGCTTGTGAAGAGAAAGTGGATATTGTGGGACCAAAGAGAAGCATCAGTGGAGTTAGAATCCTAGGACCAGTTAGACCTGATACTCAAATTGAGATTTCCATATCCGATGCAGTAACTTTAGGAATTGATCCAATTGTTAGAAATTCAGGAGATATTGCTGAAACTCCAGGAGTGAAGATAGTTGGTCCTAAAGGTGAAGTGGCAATGGAAAAAGGTGTAATAGTTGCAGCAAGACATATTCATATGCACACCACTGATGGAGAGGAATTCGGAGTGAAGGATCGAGAAGTTGTAAGCATAAAGGTTCCTGGACCAAGGGGACTAGTATTTGACAATGTATTGGTTAGAGTTCATCCCACATTCGCTTTGGAAATGCATGTTGATATAGAAGAAGGAAATGCAGCTGGAATCAGAAACGGAGATTT
>JAUWAD010000107.1 GCA_030602225.1 Bacillota bacterium
TGCAGGTAATTGATATCCATCAATTACTAGCTTAGCACCTATTCCTGCTGCCATTATTAATAATGAAGCTCCAAATATTGGATATAACTTCCCGATAATCTTATCAACTGGAAGAACCGTTGCTAAGAAGTAATACGCTAAAACGATTAGAACCCAAACTTGTAAACTACTTAAACCAAATAGGTTAAGATTTGCCAATAATCCAGCTGGCCCAGTCATAAATACAGTACCCACCAGTATTAGTAAAACCACTGAGAAAACCCTCATTACCTGTCTTGCGCCATTACCTAAGTAGATTCCTACGATTTCAGAAATACTCTTTCCATCATGTCTTAAAGAAAGCATCCCCGAAAAATAATCATGAACTCCACCTGCGAATATACTTCCAAGGGCAATCCATATAAATGCCACAGGGCCAAACAACGCTCCTTGAATAGCACCAAATATAGGACCAAGACCTGCTATGTTTAAGAACTGAATCAAGAATATCTTCTTCCAGCTCATTGGCATGAAGTCGATTCCATCCTGTAATCTTGTAGCTGGGGTTTCATTTGTATCATCAGCACCAAAGTGCTTATCTACAATTTTCCCGTAAGTTATGTACCCTAAAACTAGGACTATAATACCAATAATAAAATATGACATCAAAAAACCTCCTTTTATATTTATCAAGATTAATATATCTTAAATAAAATAAAAAGAGATTGTTTTAGGACAAGATGCTTAAATTAAGTGCTCAAATGCATATATGATATACCAATTACATATCCATATTTAAAACTTCCTTAAAATCCTTTACGTAGGTTCTACTTACAGGTATTGTCTGAGTAATCTTCTTGAGCTTTATATTAAATGTTGAATTAAACCAGGGTTCTATTGCTTCAATCATATTCAAATTAACGATAAATGATTTATGAGTTCTAAAAAATACGTCCCTATCCATTCTGCTATGCAACTCTCCTAATCCTATATTGATTGAATATTTGCCCTTTATTGTATAGACAACCGTTGTCTTATCTTCAATACTTACATAAATGATATCCTTTATATCAATTGGTATTAACTTGTTATCCTTATGCCCTACAATTCTACTAATCCTATCATTATTTGCAATTTCCCTGATTAGTCCATTGATCTGTTCTTTATTTATATTGGTATTCTTATTTATTATGCTTTGAATTTTATCTATGCATTTGCAAAATCTTTCCTCAGAAAGAGGTTTCAATAAATAATCCAATGCTTTTACATCAAAGGCATTTAAGGCATACTTATCATATGCTGTTACAAATACTATATAAGACTCAATCCCCAGATCAATCAGCATGCTTGCAGCCTCTAGACCATTGATATCTGGCATGTTTATGTCCATAAATATAAGATCTGGTTTAAGTTCTTTAGCCCTTTCAATGGCATTACTTCCGCTGTCTGCTTCCCCTATTATCTTCAACTGGGGATCTTTGGATATCATATACTTTAGTTCTTCTCTTGCTGGAAATTCATCATCTACTACTAAGCACCTAATCAATGGCTATCACCTCTTTTCTGTTTGGAATAAACAGTGTTATCAATGTTCCAACACCTTCAGTACTCTGAATTTTTAGCCCATTTTCATTTCCATACATATTTTTAAGTCTAGCATCCACATTCTTTAAACCTATAGAGTCCCGCGTTGAATTGTCATTGATTAATTCCTTTATTTTTTCTTCAGACATTCCAACCCCATCGTCCAAAACGCTTATATATGTGCCATTTTCTTTACTTGACGCACTGATTTTTACTAAACCACCTTCAAGTTTCTTCAACACACCATGTTTTATTGCATTTTCAACAAGTGGTTGAAGCAATAATGGTGGAATTATGCAATTTACATTTTCATCTATATGGTATTCAATCTTTAGTTTATCCCCAAATCTAGCCTTCTCAATCTCCACATAGGATATGATGTGTTCTATTTCCTTATCTAAGTCAACTTCACTAATTGGTTCCTGAAGATTTGATCTAAAAAAGTCCCCCAGGTGAATTAAAAGTTTTCTTGCATGATCTGGTTGAGTTCTAGTATAGGATACAATAGTATTTATGGCGTTAAATAGAAAGTGAGGATTAATCTGTGCCTGAAGGGCTCTTAACTCTGATTTGGCCAATAATTCCTTCTGTTGATCGATTCTACTTAATTCCAATTGAGTTGAAAAAAGCTGAGCTAATCCCAAGGCAAGTTCTGTTTCTACCATGGTTATTGCCTTTTCTTCTCTTTTATATAATTTAAGTGCACCTATTACTTTTTCATCTTGTTTTATTGGAACAATAATGGCAGACTTTAACTTGCAATCAAAATGATCACAGCCTATTTCCTTTCTCTTATCTGCAATTATGAATCTATCATTATTCAGAACATGCCTTGTTAGTTCAGTCTTAACCAACTCCCCAACATGATGATGGTCTTCCCCTTCACCTATGTGAGCTATAATCTTATCTTTATCAGTAAAGGCTACTGCAGCTACATCAGTCATACTCTTTATAACTTCAGCAGTCTTAGTTGCTGTTATACTATTAAATCCCTCTCTAAAAAACATTGTGTTATTGGCAATACTTAAGGCTAACTGTGCTTGAAAGGATGCTTCCTTTTCCATTCCATGTAATACACTATCCACCATAACAATGAACACAGCAATACCTATACCATTAGCTAGAATCATCGGAATTCCGATTATTCTTACCAAATCAACAGCTGCATCATATGGTTTTGCTAATATTAGAATAATAATCATCTGCATAATTTCAGCAACAAATCCTCCAATTAGAGCAAATGTAAATCTATGAGCACTTTTATCAAATCTCTTCTTTAGGTATCCAGCTAACATTCCTTCGGAAATGGTTGATACTGCACAAGCAAAGGCTGTAAATCCTCCAATATCAATGAGATATCTATGTCCACCAGCAATTATCCCGGAAAGTACCCCTACAAATGGCCCCCCCAGTAGTCCTCCAACAAAGACTCCAATAACCCTTGAGTTGGCAATTGCACCTTGAATATGTATCCCTGTATACGTACCAATTATTCCAAATACCCCAAAAATTACGGCTAATAGTATTTTATCTTCTAAATTAATACTTTTTTTGGATACAAGCTTTCTAAACATACCAAATCTGGATAACAGGAAAGCAAGTATAAGTATGAGACCAACTCTATTGATTAAATTTTCCAAACTCAAAAACTCCAAAATAACACCACCCTTCACACAATGATTAGTATATCTAATATAATAATTTTTTTCAAATAAAAGATGCTCTATTTAGAGCACCTTTATTATAATTCATCTGTTAAATTTTCAATTTGATCTACTATCTCACCTATATACTTGATAGTATCAAGTAATGGCTTGTCCGTTGTAATATCAACTCCTGCCATTAGTGAAAGTTCCACTGGATCCTTTGTTCCTCCTGCTTCTAAAACTTTAAGCCAATCTTCAAGGGCTATATCTCCCTCCCTAAGAATTCTTTGACTCACCTGAGTGGCAACTGTTAATCCTGCTGAATAGGTGTAGGGGTAAAGTCCCATATAGTAATGAGGCTGTCTCATCCATGTGAGTTCAGCTCCTTCATTTATCTCCACATCATCACCCCAGAATTGGGAAAGGGTTTGTTTCTTTAGTTTATTTAAAACCTGGGCATTTACACTTCCACCACTATCTATTATTTTATAGACTTCTCTTTGGAAATGGGCTTCTAGGAGATGGGTGACAAAATTGTGATAATATGTTCTAGAAATTATTGAAGATAACACCCATCTTTTCATCCTCTTATCTTCAGTTTTCTTCATAAGGTAGTTAGCCATTAACATTTCGTTCATAGTTGATGGCGCTTCAATAAAATACTGAGATGGTCTTGCATTGTATATACTCTGGTTCTTATGAGCTAGATAAAAATGTCCCGCATGTCCCAACTCATGGGCAAGAACAAATACTTCCCTCATTCTATCTGTCCAAGATATTAGCACAAAGGGGTGAGAGCCATATGGAGTTGAACAGAATGCTCCTGTTGATTTACCTTCATTTTGAACAAAATCTATCCATCTTTCATCATAGGCTCGATTTACCATATTTAAGTAATCCTCACCTAATACTCCCAATGCTTCAATCATATATTTTCTGGATTCTTCAACTGTTATATTTGGCTCGAAATCTGGATCAATATCAATCTTTAAATCAGCAAATGTCATCTTATCCAAGCCATGGATTCTTTTTAATAACCTGGCATACTTTCTCATATGAGGAGCTAAATGTTCCATTATTAAGTCAATCTGTCTGTTATATAGGGCTCTATCCACCTTTTGATTGAACAGTAAACTGTCTATTACTGAATCAAATCCTCGCAAATCAGAGAAGGTCTTTTCCTTATTTACTTGGGTATTGTATATGGTGCCAATGCCATATTGATATTCTCTTAGTTTTTTGGAAAATGAGTTAAATGCTTCTCTTCTTATTTTAGTATCCTTTTCATATTCCCATTCACCTTCGAATAAGACAAAACTCAAAGGATACTTATTTCCATCCACCTGAAAATCTTCAAAGTCCATATCTGCTAACTTAGCTGTATTATATATTCTATATGGAGCATCCAATACAGAGGATAGTGCAAGTAATGTCTTTTCAACTTCTGGACTTAAAGTATAAGGTTTTCTTCTAATAATATTTTCAAGATATCCTTTGTTCTCTTCACTATCTTCTAGAGCTTGTGTAACCACAATCTCATCTGCCTCTAGAATTTCAGACTGCACAAAACTCAAGTTACTTAGTATTTTAGACTGTAGACTTGATATTTTGGCTTGTCTTTCCTGACTTACCATATCCTTTTGATCGCCAGCAAGGTTTAAGTATGCATAGCTCCCTACCCAAGAAGCTATCATTTCAAATTCTCTCATTCTATCAAGACAGTCATTTATTATCCCTGATGTCTTTAGCTTTCCCTTGTAGTCCCTTTCAATGCCCTGGGCTATTGACATGGCTTTATTCAAGGTTTCCTTAAAGGTTTCTTCACTTTTTATTAGGCTAGTTAAATCCCATGTCAAGCTTTTATCCACTTCACTTCTTTTTGGTAATGCTTTTACCATAGATATCCTCCTTTAATTAGTGGCTCTAAATAAATTATACCTACTCTTTACCCTTTATCAAAATCTCTTGGTAAGAATACTCCTTCCTCTGTAAGTAGGAGATGAATTACTAAATATTTCTACAAAACACTTGTTCGACTAAGCTGGCTGTGATATACTAATATCAAGGAGTTGAGTATGATGAACCGAGCTTATAAATATAGATTGTACCCAACAACTGAACAGGCTGCATTAATTAACAAAAACATTGGTTGTAGCAGATTCATCTACAATCATTTTTTAGCATTAGCTAAGAGTGATGGATACCTTAACTACAATCAATATGCAAAGGCTCTTCCTTTGCTTAAAAAAGCATATCCATTTTTAAAAGAAGTGGAATCCACCTCTCTACAACAAACACTAAAGGATTTAGACAAATCCTT
>JAUWAD010000002.1 GCA_030602225.1 Bacillota bacterium
TGACATATAAATCCTCCTTGATATTAAATTATTTAATTAAAAAGAGCAATCCTAGAAGGAAATTAAGAATAAATGAAGAATAGCTCCTTTAATCATTGATATGATAATAACATATCAATCGATGCTGGTCAATATTTTATCTAACTCTTATTTTGATTTTTGTCAGCAAATTATTCCAATATTTTCATACTTAGCTTAATCTTTGCATAAAGAAAGGCTCCAACAATAACTATAATAATTTATTATTGGAGCCTATATTTAAAAACAATCTTTACTTCTACTCCACAGATTCCATTCTGTGTCTAACAACCTTCTCTATCAATGCCACCTTTTCCTCAGCTTCCACTCTGGTCTTCCCTTTTGAGTAGATATAAAGTTTTATCTTTGGTTCAGTTCCTGATGGTCTTATGGCATACCATGAACCATCATCCAAGTAGTACTTCAATACATTTGACCTTCCTGCATCAGTTTCATCTCTTAAAAAGTCCACAGTCTTTTGTAACATCATATTACCAATAGATTCAACAGGTTGATGTCGTATATCTTCCATCATCCTCTTTATTCTTTGCTGGCCTTCCACACCTTCAAGGACAATGGAAATCTGCTTTTCTCTAAAGTATCCAAATTCCTGATAAACTTCCTCTAGAACCTCTAGTAAAGACTTGCCCATAGATTTATAGTAAGCTGCCATTTCCACAATTATCATTGAAGAAACTACTGCATCCTTATCTCTAACCAAATCCTGGTATACATAACCTATTGACTCTTCATAACCAAATATAAACTTAAATGCATTATTTATATCCCACTCATTAGCTTTAGCACATATATGCTTAAATCCTGTCAAGGTTTCAAAGGTTATTACGCCATACTTATTGGCAATGGCCTTTCCCAAGTCACCAGTAACAATACTCTTAACTATTGCACTGCCTTCTGGCAGATCACCCTTTTCATGTCTTTGAGATAGGATGTAATAAACCATCAGTGCCCCTGTCTGATTTCCGTTTAGATATGTGTAGTCATTTTCAGTATTTCTAACTGCCAATGCCACTCTATCGCAATCTGGATCAGTAGCTAATAATATGTCAGCTTTTTCCTTTAATCCAAGATTTCTTGCATATTTAAAAGCCTTGGTATCTTCTGGATTAGGATAACCCACAGTTGCAAATGTATAGTCTGGATTTTCCTGTTCTGGAACAACAATTATATTGTTAAAACCTCTCTCCCTTAGTACTCTTCTAACAGGTATATTTCCTGTTCCATTTAAAGGGGTGAATACCACCTTGATGTCCTTATCTATATTCTCGTTTATAGCCATTTTCAATAATTTATCAGTATAATCATCATCTATCTCTTTTCCAATTATCTCAATAAGTCCCTTATCTTTGCCTTCTTGAAGACTTAGCATCTTAATATTATTGAAATGTCCGATATCTCCTATCTCTGATAATATTTCTTCAGCGATATCATCAAGTATTTGAGATCCTTCCTCCCAATATACTTTATATCCATTATAATCTTGTGGATTATGACTTGCTGTTACTACTATCCCTGACATTGTTCCCAATTTTCTTATGGTATATGATAAAACTGGTGTTGGTCTTATATCTTCAAAAAGGTAAACCTTAATACCATGGGCAGCCAGTACTCTCGCTGATATCTCAGCAAACTTATCTGAGAATTGCCTAACATCATATGCTATGGCTACTCCTTTTTTCTTAGCTTCTTCACCATGATTCGATATTGTTCTTGCCAAACCTTCAGAGGCTAAACTAACAGTATAAACATTCATTCTATTTGTTCCAGCACCGATCTTACCTCTTAGTCCTGCTGTTCCAAACTCCAAATCCTGATAAAATCTATCCTCTATTTCATCCTCATCCGTCAATCCTCGCAACTCCGATTTGGTCTCTTCATCAAAATATGGATCATCCAGCCATAACTGATATCTCTCTCTATAGTCCATTTAATTTCCCCCTAACTGTGATAGTAACTTCTTGTTAATTTATACCCAGTATAATTTTTATTCCACATGCTTTTGCCATAGGTTGTAATATCTTATGGCATTTGTTTTAATGGATTCTGCCTCTTCCTCTGTTACCATCCTTACAACTTTACCAGGAAGTCCGATTACCATTGAATTATCTGGAATTACCTTCCATTCTGTTATAACACTTCCTGCACCAATTATACAATTCTTACCCACAATGGCGTTATTTAGCACAGTTGCTCCCATTCCAACTAGGGTATTATCTCCTATGGTGCAACCATGGATTATTGCATTATGTCCGATTACAACATAATCACCAATTTTAGTGGGGATATCAGTTTCAGTATGAACTGATGCATTATCCTGTATGTTACTATACTTACCAATAGTAATATTCTCAATATCTCCTCTGACTACAGCACTAAACCATATGCTACTCCCTTCACCAATATTTACATCACCCATAACTGCTGCAGTTTCTGCAATAAAGGTATCCTTATGAATTTGGGGTTTAATGCCTTTTAAATCCTTGATCATCAATCCTTCTCTCCTTTTAAGTCATATAATTTCCCCTGATATTAATCAGGGGATAGGTATTTATACTAACGATTTTGCTTTTTCTAGACGCTCTATGTCTATGTCCCAGTCATCATACCCTTCAAGTAATATCTTGTAGTAGCTATCAGGCGGAGCTTGAAGTTTCTTCTCTACCATGATGTAAACAAAACCCTCATAGATATTACCTTCAGCATCCTCCAACTCAACCTTTATTCTATCATAAAGATCCGGATAACCTTCTAGAATATCTAGCTTTTCCAACTCCTGCTTTGATATTAAGTATAATGCTCCTATAACTTCCTCTCCTTGAGTAGGTACGATATCAGCCAGTTCATTAAAGGTAAGTTTATAATTCTTCAACATCACCTTTTTAAGGGGTATAGCATGAGGACATCTTCCTGACATGTACTTTTTACTAAGATTGCTAGCATATGCAAAATATAACATAATAAACACCTCCTCAAATCTTACTTCTTTATTACCCTAAGGAGGTGTTTATTATTCTTTAACTATGCACTTAAATTAATTCTTTCTTCAGATTCGAAGTATATGTCCTTGGAATTCACCCCATTAAATAATAATTTATGATAGCTTTGCTCAATCATAGCCTTAGAACCACACATAAATACCTTATATTCACTAAGATCCAAGTCATCCAGATAATCTGTAACATATCCCTTGAGAAAAATATCATTTGATTCCCTTGATGTTATTGGCATATACTTGAACTTATCATTATCCAAATCCATCATTTTAAACTGATCATTATATATGAAATCACTCTCAAACCTCTGTCCATTTAGGAAAATAATTGATTCAATCTCGTCTCTATCCAATGATTCCTCAACCAGTCCAATAAATGGTGTTACCCCAATTCCATTGGATATGAATAGCAACTTCTTAGCACCTTCAGGTACAACCAGTTCATTCCCCATAGGACCTTCAAGTACAACTTCATCCCCAATATTATGTTTAAATATTAAGTTTGTCCCATATCCATTTTCTACCTTCTTAATTATTACCTTAAGGGTTCCATCATCCCTATTATTGGAAGAAATTGAGTATGCTCTATACTGTAGTGGATTATCCTGTATCTTAATTAAAATGAACTGTCCAGCCTTGTATTGAACATTTCTTGGATTTATGAACTGGAACTCAAACTCCTTAAGATCATCCTTTAAATCCTTAATGTTTTTTATTATGGCTAGTATCCTTCTTCTATTTTCATATCCATCAGTTGCTGAATTCTCTTTGATTCTTTTTGCATTACCTTCAACCTGTAGGGACAGAATATTAGCTGGACAATTTTCAACGCAGGTTGAGCACCGAATGCAATTGATGTTATTAAATTGATTATGCTCATCAAATTCCAAATAGGGAGTTAGTTGAAATGGGCAAACCCTTGAGCATTTCCCACAGGTATGACACTTGGATGTATTCTCTATTGTCACCTTTTTTTCAGTATATTTTGTTATTCCTGAGTATTCTCCTAATTTATGTGATACCTTCTGTAAGGATCCCATTGGACAAAATTGGCACCATGTTCTGGAATTAATTAATAAAGCCAATGCTCCTCCAATAATTAAAACTATTAGGTATGTATTTACAAATATTAGACCCAACCTATCTATAAACTGGTAGCTTCCCCAAAGTCTCATGACATTTATGAGTTTCCTTGTAAAATTGAACATGAAAAAGATAAAGAAAAGAGATACAAATGACTTTGATTTTAGTATCTTAGGTATTTTCTTGTTTTGACTTATGGGATTAATAATTGAGTCAAATAAACTCCCATGGGGACAAAAGTTTCCACACCAATATCTTCCTGTGAAAAAAGCTGTTATAGTTAGCCCTGCCATAATTCCTATTACAATTAGACCAAGTCTAGGTTGCCATAACCCTCCTAATGCTACTAATAGTGTTACTACCCATGCATATTTACGCACTGTGGTGAAAGTTCTGTTGGTTTTGATAAAATAATTCATAATTCCTCCTTGAGCTGATTTTTATCATTTTTGCATACCCTGCCTAGGTACGGTTTATATTATATGTTTATATTAACCATCTTGTCAACTTATTCTCAACATTAATCTAGGTAAATAAAAAACTCTATGTTTCCATAGAGTTAGTCCAGATCTAATCTTTCTATTAATGTTTTTAGCACAAGAAGCTCTTCTTTAGTAAATGTGAGACCTTTACTCATTTTTTCGTGATTAGGATCCCACTCTCTTATATCGTATTTTGGATTATACTTATTCCAAGATACTAAATTCAACTCCTTGGTCCAACCTTTACTGCTTTCACTTATAACACCTAATGATTCTATTATTTCATAGGATATTTCCGCCATCTCTTCCTCCTTTAATCTTTCTTTATCTTAAATCTTAATACTGCTAATGTAAAGAAAATAAGTGTTGTACCTATCAATACCATTATATGATGAATGGGTTCAATAAAGCCATCACCTGCTGTAAATACTATTCCCAATTGTGTATTAAAGTTATTTATAACCTGGACTGGAGCACCTTTAAAGGCTTCCTCAATAGGCACCTCAGTGAAAATTTGTCTAAAAAGTGCTGCAGCATGGGATATTGGGAATAATTTAATTGCTGTTTGAACACCACTTGGAAGTACTCCAATTGGAATATAGATTCCAGTTAAAAACCCTATCAAGGTTCCGATTACTGTACTTGCAGCTGAGAAGGCATTGTTGCTTCTGAAAAAACTTACCAATAATGCCACCATGGAACTTGAAGCCAACACCGAAATAATCAAAACTCCAAAAACTCTGACAAACTGGGACAAATTCAAGAACTTTCCTCCGGAGAAAACTATATATCCCTGTCCCAAAGCCAGGGCAATAAGGGAAATTATCATTCCAATAAAAAATGTGGACAGAAGGTAACCACCAACTATGTCACTTCTTTTAATAGGAGAGCAATTGAAATCCTTTATGAGTTTTTTATGCTGGTCTTCAACCATTATACCAAATGCTCCCAAAGTGGTGGTCATGGATGTAACAGCAAGCAGACCTGCCATTATCCAGCTATCCATTAAGAATCTAGTATCTTCTGTTGACATTCCATTATTGGATATCATATCACCAAGGAATAATACATATAGTCCAATTATTATAAAAACAGCTAGTAGAGAAAAAAATACTGCACTCTTATCTCTAAAAAAAATCTTTAAGTTTCTTAAGGTAAGCTGAATCATCCTCTCATCTCCTTACCAGTTATTTGGATGAATGCATCATCCATAGTTCCCTTTAAGACTTCGAAACTATCAACTAAGTCCTTAACACTATTTATTATGTCCAGGGAATGAAATGTTGACTCCAATTTTATCTGAATATTATCTGAATTCTGGTGAAAATCAATATTCAAACCGGAAAGTCTTTCCTTTAAATCATCAATACTTCTTGATGTTAGAATCAATCTATCAAATGTATATTTGTCCTTAAGTTGAGATGGTGTACCCTTAGCTGCTACTTCTCCGTGATCTATTACTATAACATAATCAGCATCAGCTGCTTCTTCCATGTAATGGGTGGTTAAAAATATTGTCATATTGTTATCTTTTTGCATTTTTCTTATAGTATCCCATATATTCTTTCTTGTCTGAGGGTCAAGTCCCGTGGTTGGTTCATCAAGAAATAGGATTTCTGGAGTGTTGATTAAAGATCTGGCTATATCGCTACGTCTTCTTTGACCTCCTGAAAGCTTTCCATAAGGTCTATCGATGAATTCATTTATTTCACATACCTCTGCTGCATTTTCTATAGCTTTCTTCAGCTGTGTTTTATCCAAATCGTAGAAACTTCCTCTAAGTTCAAGATTCTCCCTTACAGTCAATAGATTATCCAATAGATTATCCTGAAATACCACTCCAATGGATTCTCTTATTTTGTCATCATCTTTACCTAGAACATATCCATTTATGGAAACATCTCCTTCATCAGGCTTCAGTAGTGTGGATAGAATATCTATAGTTGTTGATTTTCCTGCACCGTTAGGGCCTAAAAATGCAAATAGTTTACCTTTCTCCACATAAAAGTCAATACCTCTTACAGCTTGAATCTTACCATAGGATTTTTTCAAGTTTTTAATTTCAATAATATTGGACAAAGAAATCACCTCCCAGAATAATTATAATTGTTTGATATGTTAATAACAAGAATTTTCTAGTAATTTACTCTACTTTATTATTCTGCTATACTAAAATAAAAGGTGCTTCCCGCTGACAACCTTACACAACTTAGGGATCCTGAGGTCTAACAACCTACAAAGAGTGAATAATGACGACGCTTTTATTAAATCAACGTTTAGAATGGGCAAATTAAAGCAAACAAAATGCATGCTAGCATGTTTGAGAAAAGGGATAACTATTTTGACAATCACTGAAAGGTTGGATACAAGAAATGAGTTCATTAATACTTAAAACCATTGCATTAATTACCATGATAATTGATCATTATGGAGCAATATTTGAACCCTTTAATATGGATTATAGAATAATAGGAAGAATTGCTTTTCCCATATATACATTCTTATTGGTGGAAGGCTATATCCATACTAGAGATATCAAGAAGTACATAACTAGATTGATTACCTTTGCTCTAATATCGGAAATTCCATTTGATTATGCCTTCTATGGAGGTGTGAACTGGTCACATCAGAATATTTTCTTCACTCTTTCCATTGGTTTACTAGCTATGCACTTTATGGATAAGGAAAATGGCTTCTCAAGTACAAAAAATATCTCTATAGTCCTTGGCGCGGCTACCCTGGCCACTTTGCTAAATACTGATTATAGCTTTATGGGCATAGTTTATATTATGGCCTTTTACTTCACCAGGGAAATAAGTACGATTAAACGACTGGGTATAGTTGGAATTATTATGTTTGTCATTAACCTTGTTGGAAGTGTGGGTATACAACAATATTCTCTGTTAGCCCTAGTAGTCATAGCTCTATACAATCATAAGGTTGGGTGGAAGAACAAGATTGTTCAAATTATTTATTATGCGGCTTATCCCCTGCATCTGATTCTTTTTTATCTTCTAAATGGAAGATAAGTAAGAAAACAACTTAAGCAAATAGCTTAACCACCTCCTAGTACTTGTAGAATTAAAATATGATCCCCTGATGATAATTTATAATTCTCATCCTCTTTTTTTCTATTAACTAGTATGGTGGTTTCCTTCAAGAAATCTGTATTGTCAATTTCCAGCTGATCCACAATGGTCTTTAATAGGATTTTTAAAGTTGCACCACAATCTATATGATACTCCAATGGCAGATTATAGATTTCAGTTCCTAAATATTCTACTTTAACCATCATAATAACACCCCTTTTTCATTATACAACAAAAATCCACCCCCAATGGCTATAAATATAAGATTCTACTAAGTTTTATGAATTAACAGAATCTAAAAGAAAGGATGAGCACCTTATCATAATACGGTTCCCATCCTTTTATATTTAATATATTGGTATGATTAATCTATATGTTTATCTCAATCTTTCCTCCAGTATAGGAACCATCATCATAATTTTGATTGAAGATAATCCCACTAGCATCCAAGCCTTTTTCTTTTAATCTTTTTACAATCCCTTCTTTTTTATTATCTCTTTCAAAAGGATTTGTTGTCTCTTTAACTCCTTCAACAACTTCATACCATTTTTCAAAAGGAATTCCTATTCCTATCTCATCCTCTTCCCAATCTGCAACCAGTCTGGTCCCAGGGCATAATAATGATATATTAATGTCCTGTGTATTATAGGGGTAAGTGGTTAAGTCCTGGCATACTGCCTGAAGACCAACAGTCCTTAAATTGTTTGTGTACCCATTATAATAACCATGACCTTGTATCATTCTCATGATATTATATGAACTACCAACAACCACAACCACATCAGGTGCTTCATTGTAATTTTCCAGGGGCATTACTACTATTCCAGCAGGTTCTTCCTTCAGGAATAACATTTCATCATTGATTCTCTTAGAAGTTTCCACATCATGATATATGTTCTTACTAAACCTGCCCTTGCCATTTGCCATAGGTTCAGGAACTTCTTTCATTTTTAATGCCATTGAACCATTTGGGCAGGCTTGATTCTCCTTTGTAAGCTTCATTGCACTTCCCTTACTTGCAAGCTGAACTGAGTTGCAATAAGTAACCTTACGATCTCGTTGAGGAATCTCAAAGTTATCGAATTCCTCCCTATTGAAGAAAAATTTTATCCCCACAGGTTTTCTATGTAAATCAAGATATGACTCTATCATATCCACACTTTGTCTAATATTCATATCGTATCCTCCATCATATTTGATTTGTTCGGTTATAGACTAAACTTTTGCAGTTTTCACCTTTACCCCACTACTATCCTTATTCAATAAAAAGTTCATGTATCTTATAAGCACATAAACTACCATTGATATAGCAATAAACTCTTCTATGTTTACTAGAATCTTCATAAAAGCCATGGAATTTCCTGTATTTATCAAGAATCCATTGGTAAGCTTCAATGATATTGCACTTATTACCAACGGAAAGGTAAAACCTGAATAACTTGGATAAAACTTCAATTTCAGTAGCTTTGGTAGCATCAATAATACTGCCAGATATGTTATTTGAGAGATGATTAGCAGAAGATAAACCATCACCATATTTCTATCAGTAAAGGAATTAAGATATCCTGCAAGACAAAGGCTTGCTGGAGCACTAATTATAACCAAAGTAGGTAATGCTGCTTCTGGGATTTCCTTTATAACATATACTCTCTTTAATACTATGGGAAGCAATATAAAATATGATGTTAGTCCAAAGTAGAAGATGATCTTACCAATTGCCTGCATCTCAAAAGCACCAGCTGTTACACTGGCCACAACGATTCCCACATAAACAATAAACCAACTGGGAAATACTTTCTTAATATTGTAATTCATGACAAACTGCTTAGTAAACCAAACCATTAAAATAATATGTAATATAATACCTGTAAACCATAGTATGAGTGCAAATTCATGACTTAAAGGCTTTAAGTAACCAGCCAGCAATATAACCGTCATGGAAAGAGTTGGAAATACACTTGCAACTACTGGGTTTTCCAATGCTTCCTTGACTCCCTTTGATTGGGTAATTATTTTTACTATCATCATGATCAGGATAATTCCTGAAGCTAACCCAAACAGATTCCTAAGAATATTGCTATATGATTGAACTAAGTTACCTGATGCTGCCAATCCCAACATAAGTCCTGCTATGGGAACTGGTAATTTCCTTAAAATACTGTCCATAATATTCTCCCTTCATAATATACTTTCAATATATTATGATAGCATGGCATTTCATGTACTTCAAATCACTATAATTAATACGGATTAAAAATCTATAGAAAATTTTTATGTCTTAAAGCTAAAAAAATCATCACTAAATTTAAGATTTGTACAAATAACTATAATTCCGCCACAAATAAAAAAGAGTAGGTACAATAGTCTACCCTAACAAAATCCATTCAACAGAGCAATGTCCAATCCTAAATCTTTTGAAACACCTTACACTCTAAAAACTATATGTGTATAATAACCCACATATTAGCAAATAATTCAATTGTATTATAACCATTGCAAAATTTGCTAAAAACTAAATATACTGGTAAAATTTATGTATGAATTTAAGATAAATACGCTAATGGAGGATACTTTATGGTTGAAGGTCAAGAAAAGGATAGAATTGTTGAAACAAAGGATGAAATATCTAGGTTTCTGGACTTGTTTCTTAAAATCGAAGAATTACTAAGAAATAATGAAAGGGTCATTATTGGTATCGATGGAAATAGTGCAGGGGGTAAAACAACCCTGGCCAAAGCTTTGCAGGATATTTATAATGCTGATGTTATTCATATGGATGATTTTTTTCTTCCCGCGAATTTTAGAACAGATGAAAGATTAAATGAAGTTGGCGGAAATATTCATTATGAAAGATTTATGGATGAAGTAATTAGTAAAATTAAAGAATCAGAATTGGTATATGGGGTTTTTGATTGCTCTACAATGAATTATGGTATGAAAAAAAGAGTAAGGACAAAACCTATGTTGATAGTTGAAGGGGTTTATAGTCTACATCCTAAATTTATACATATTTACGACTTAAAGGTATTCCTATCTGTTTCACAGAAAGATCAAAAGTCTAGAATTCTAGATAGAAGCGATGGGGATAAACTAAGAAGATATGAAACTGAATGGTTGCCAATGGAGAATAAATACTTTGATGAATTGGAAGTTTATAATAAATGTGATTTTAGATTCTAATAACGCTTTACATATACCCCCTCCCCGTATATAATTATGAGGAGGGGGTTTTATATTGAAAAAGAATAAGGGAAAAATCAAAAAAAGTAAATCAGCCTACATAATTGAGTCTAAATGTGATAAGTCTCCATTCTGTCCATCAAAACGTGTTTGTCCCACTAAGGCAATTGAGAGGGAAGGTTTTTTTATGGGAAGAGTATTTGTAAATGAAGAAAACTGTATTGGATGTGGGAAATGCATACAAGTCTGCCCGCATAATGCTATAACTTTTAGATAGTAAAATCCCCTAAGTCAAATTGGCTTAGGGGATTTTCATAGATTAATTATTTTCACTAAAGTATATTGATGTTAAATTCATATAATAATTAGTAGGACTATCCTTACTGGTATTTATGTCTATACTGCTAAATACTAGCATAATTCTAATTTCATCAGATTCTATGACATATAGCATATCCTCCAGAGTTGCCACCTTAGAGTATCTTTCTGATGGAGGATATTTATTGATCAAATTACTTAGATACTCAGAAAAATCATCCTGAATTATTGTCTCTCCATCCAGAGTAACACTGAATCTTGGTGGATCCTGGGACCTTATTAGGGACCAATTGAAAACATACTCTCCTTTTGCACCATTGTATTTTACTTCCCCTGTCTCCTTTATCATATAATCACTGGTAACTATAAAGCTATCATAAGATGATATATCAATGGCTTCAGGTGGTATTGTAATGTTTGAGCCATAATAACCAGGTCCATCCACTCCAGGTGATGGCCATGTATGGTCAAATCCAAATGTCTCCTTAAACTTATTGCTTTCTCTTAAATCCTTGCTAAACCATTGTGGGTGATTTTCATTGTCCTTATACACCAGATACAGAACGATTTCTGTAATCTTCTCTTTAGTTTCCTGGCTAGGCTCTATGGTATTATTTATTTGATCATTATACAGCATACCTTCTGACTGAAGTATTCTTTCCAACCTTGCCATCTGATTTCTATAAGGAAGTGAGTGATATCCAAAAAATGGTGATACAGCAACTAAAACAACAATTATTGAGATTAAGCTTATGATAATATGTGATCTCTTTCCTCTAAACAATAGTAGTAATACTGAAATAACTGTAAACAGCCATATTAAACTAAAGGAGTATTCAGTATCCATCAGTCCATTTTGGGATATCTGAACTATCAGAGCCCACAATTGAAATCCCAGAATTACAAGGGCTGTAATTGGAAATATTTTTTTATAAAATCCAGGGAGCCCTCCATTGTGATTGGTAACTAATATATGAAGTATAAGTCCTCCAATTGCATAGCTTGTGGCAATTCCTGATAGCTGAACAAAGGAAGTTTCTATCCCCTGGAAAGATGTTCTTACTGTCCAGATTAGGAAAACAATAGTTAATGCAAGGGCTATGGGAACTAATATATAATCCAGTAATACCAAAACAAATTTAGATTGTTCTTCAGCATAGGCTCTTTTTTCATCCCTATCCCTAATACTCAAATCAGGAAAATATCCAAGAAAAATTGAATAGCCCAAGAATCCGGAGATTGTTCCCAGATATTGATAGACTTTGTAACTCATATCTCTAAATAATAATGCTTGAATGGCACCAGCCACTGCAGATGATCCTCCCATAATCACCAAACCATATATTATTGCCACTATTCCCGCTCTTAATGTCATATACATAGACTTTGAGATGTCGGGATTATTTTTAGGAAAGGCTGCAAAAATTACAAACAAAACCAATGAGGAATAAATAAGAGCCATGACCCTAAAGACTGATAGGTCTGTTAACCTTAGATACTCGTAAGTGTAATAACTTTGAGTGCTGCTAAACATATACAATAGAACAAAGGTTGTAATGCCAATTATTGCTGCAAACACATTTGCCATGATAAAATTACTACTGGAATTTCGTCTACTTCTAACAAAAGCTATTAATGCCATTCCTGATGCTGCAGCTAAAGCCAATGAAAAATGAAGACTATTTAGGAGCAAACTATAACTTTGCTGTAATTCCCAATCCATATGAATTCTAACTATGGTTACAACAGAAAAAAGCAAGGCACTTATCATTGAAATTGGATAATCACTGAAGGACTTCAGTGCTCCTTTATATACTTTAAGAACTGATTCTTTAATACTAGTCATATATTTTCCTCCTCCTGTTATGGGAGTATTATTTTGTTATATATTTACCCGATTATATAAAAATAAATATTACAATTCGGATACGAAAAAAAGGCTTTATTTAGCCTTTTTATAATATGCTTCCCTTATCTTATTTTCATATTTCACATTAGGTGGTATGATTAGAACTTCTCCATATCCATCCATAATAATCTTTGCATTAAACAATTCTTCATCTATAAAAACATAGGCTAATAACCTTCCGTACTTATCCCTTTCCTGTATATCTGTTTCTAACCTTACTTTCTTATTTAGCAGGTTCTCCTTTGTATAATCTGAAGCCTGCAGTCCTTCGGGAGTATTAAGATCCAAATTAGGATTTACGCTTTCAGGTGAATCCACGCCAATTAATCTTACTATCTCAAAATTACCATCCAGATCAACTATTATGGTATCACCATCGATTACCCTATCCACTCTATATAGACTTGCAGTATTCTGATTCAGAGCCATTGCAATTACTATTAGTATGGCAACTAGCACTGCCATCCATGCTGAATTACTAATTAACTTTCTCATGTCTTAATTCCTCGACTCTAATATTGTTAAAAGTTATAAGATCCATACCAGGTAAAATAAGTGCTGGAATAGCTGAATACATCAATTAATGGATACCATACGTAATAAATTCCTTCGAAATCATCAAAGTAAATCACCTGTGGTTCAATAAAATTCTCCTCCAAGAAGTCTGGATTCTCTTCATAGCTGGATGAATATATGACCATGATTTCTATATCAGTTAGAGTTTGTTCTCTGTAGTATAAGCTAAGACTTCTAAGTTCTCTAGCAATATTTACTCTACTGATGGAATCTGATTGGATATACTTCTCGAAACCTTCATCCCCCACATATAAATGAATGCTTGTTACAGTTCCATCTGCAGATACAAGGACATCGTAGTAGCTAAATGGTACAACTATACCATTTACATTCATAGATGGATAGTATTCCCAAAGATGATTAACTAAATCCTCAGCAGACATACCTTCAGGTAACTCAACCATATTGGAATATCCAAATGCTGATACCACATTATCCTTGACTGATGACACCTTATACTGAACAATATCGCCTTTTTCATAACCTAGTATTTCAACTGAAAATTCAGGATACCAATCCCATACATTCCTACCATAGGGATCAAGAATATCTTCCCAGTTTACTCCATCATAGGATTCATATACTCTATAATAGTCTGAACCATTGTCATCCCATTGAAGATTAACCCTTAACCCACTGACTATGGTTGCTGTAACATTCTTTGGTGGTAACAAAAGATATTGTTCATAAACCCTTACTATAAGAGCTATGGCTTCCTCTCTGGAGGTATTTCTAAGAGGTCTAAAAGTACCATCCTCATACCCCTTAATTATACTGTTATTCCATAGAAACCCAACTTCATTTACAGCCCATGAACTAATAGTACCTTTATCCTTTAGTTCATAAGTTCCTCTGTCATATACATATCCTGAATCTATTGTTTTTAATAATCTATAGAACATTACTGCAATTTGCTCTCTTGTAATATTTGAATTTGGATCAAAAAATCCGCCTCCAACACCTTCTACAATACCCAAATAATGAGCTTTTATAACTTCTGGATTACTTGTGTCCCTGAAAGGATTTCCATTGGGTAAAATGGCCTGTCTTCCAGTTAATCCAGAGTATAATTTTATCACCAGCTCTGCAAATTCCTCCCTTGTTATACTTTGTTGATAATTCATCATAACCTTTGGAGTTAATAAATCATAAGTCTTTGCCTTATTAACCTCATTATCTGCCCATTGTGAAGGGCTAGCCATTGATATATTTGGAATAAGCATAATTATCGCTATTAACAGGTACATGGTAAATTTTTTCATATTGTATTTCCTCCAGAATTTTAGTCTAATACTCTATAGTTCTTGATACCCTTTCTACTGTAAAAAATTCAGAAAAATAAGGGCAGATACAATCTACCCTATAATTTCATTCCCATTTCCAATCTATACTCCAATTTCTCAACATCCTCATTTGAATACGCTTCAAGATCAAATCCTATAATCCTAAAGCCCATCTTCTTATAAAACATTATTGCTGGATAATTGCAGCTCTGAGTTTCAAGAACTATGGCTCTGCACCCATGTTGTCTGGCAGCTTCCACCGCCTTTTCCATCAAGGCTTTTCCTATACCTGTTCTTCTAAACTTATCATATACAAGTATGTTGGTAATTCTCAATCTATTATTCCATTTCTCATGGTTTACTTCTAAGTACCCCACTTGCTTATCCTTTATGAATGCTCCGAATAAAGTAGGCCTTTCCAGATAATCCTCCAACAATTTATCTGTGAATCTCTTTTCTATAGGAGTTGTAAAGTGCTTTTTCGTCATTCTGAAATTAATGCTATCTTCATAGTATGTCTTTTGGATATCGTAGTAGAATTCTGATGTGTATTTGTATTCAACTTCAAAACCTTTATATGATTCGTCCAACTTCTGAATTCTTAAATCCATTTTAACACTACCTTTCTTTATCTTTTATGATGGAAAAACTATCTTTTCTTTCTCTATAAGACTCCTTGCTATAAATAGCATTATTAAAGTCACTCCTATGGATGTCAAAAGTGAAATTAAAGAAAGTGTAATTGATCCGTCCCCAGATAGAATCTTATTCATACTGATCAAATTATTGTATATTGGTATATATTGAAATATCCTAGAGGAATCAGATGAACCAAACATATTCATAAATCCACTTATCATAACTAACATATATGCAGGTGTTATATAAGCTCCTGCTTCCTTAACTGAATTTGCAATCATTGATAATACAGCAATAACACTTACATACATTCCCACCAATCCTATCATGGATATTAAAAATAAACCCAGATCCCCTGAACTCATTGCCAGCTGAGAGAACTCAAAGGACCCTGTAGATGAGAAGATCCTTGCTGAAAATGGTATTGAAATGAGAACTCCCATAAATGATGAACTCATGGAAATTAATGCCACAACTGACAAACTTAATATCTTTCCTCCAATGATAAGGGCTCTATCGATTGGAGTTATTAACATGCTTGCCATCGTTCCTCTTTCTTTCTCCCCAGCTATGGAATCTATTCCTATTCCCATGGCACCGGCAAAAATGAAAATTGATACTAATAATGGTATCATACTAGCAAATCCACGATCAATTCCTCGATTTTCCTGAGGTATGTTTATTTCACCTGATTCCATTTCGTAAACTTGGATATACGCCTCATCACCCAGTCGATTGGCCAGTGTAATATGTCTATAGCTCTCCATCAGGGCATTTATTTTATAATTGGCTTGAATTGAGTAATCATGCTTTGGCGAATACAATCCCTTTATTATTGGGATATCACCAGATTGAAAATCAACTATCTTTAAATCAAAATCCTCATCAAATTCAATATAATAATCTATTTCACCCTCTAAAAGAGCCTTTTCTGCTTCTGAAGTGCTCATATTCTGGGTGGATAAGTCTATTGTCTGATCAGATCTTATTATCTCCTGAATAACCAAAGGTACATTGATTCCACTTAATCTTGTAATATGGGATTTAATATCTTCTTCTGCTCTTCCTATCATTATACCCATCAAGGAATAAATAATAGCAATACTTATCATAGGCAATAAGAAGCTTGTAATTACAAGTCTTTTATCCGTGAATACTCTTCTTAATTCCTTTCTTGCAACCAATAAAAGTGATTTAAGCATCTAATTCACCTCGATTTCCTTGGTGATAAAGTTTGAAAAATGCATCTTCCAGATTTTTCTCTTTGACCATATACAGAATTTCATCTAATGTTCCAATAGCTTTTATTTTGCCATCCATTATTATCCCAATTCTATCACAGAGTTTTTCTGCAACATGCATCATATGTGTTGATAGAATGATAGTCTTTCCCTGTGCCTTTAACTCTAAAAGATAATCAGTCACAGCTTTTGCAGTTATAATATCCAATCCATTGGTTGGTTCATCGAATATTATCACTCCTGGATCGTGGATTAAGCTAACAACTATTGACAGTTTCTGCTTCATTCCGGTTGATAAATCACCTATTTTAGTATATCGAAATGGGGTAACCCCAAAATAATCAAATAAATACTCCATCCTCGTTTCTATCTTATTATTATCCATATTATGGAGCTTCCCAAAAAATCTAGTGGTATAGTCAGGGGTGAAATGGGTATCCAGCTTTAACTCACTGGTAAGAAAGGCTAATTGACTTCTTACCTCCAAGGGATCCTTTACACAATCATGACCATTAACACTGATAGTACCTCCACTAGGTACAATAAGTGTTGACATGCATCTTAGGGTAGTAGTCTTTCCAGCACCATTTGGTCCAAGAAGTCCAAAAATCTCATTGTCGTATACAATGAAATCTATACCATCCACTGCAACTTTATATTTCTCTTCAGTATTATTTACCTTCATTTGCTTTCTCGATAACTGGAATACTTTTCTCAATCCCTTAACTTCAATCATTACCTTCCTCCGTTAAAATGGCTTAATATTCAATATTATTTTAACATAACAACTGCATGATTAACTACTCAAAAAATAAAAAAGCTGGGCATTCACCCAGCAAATTCTATTTAAATTTGAATACCATCCTCTTTAGCAAGATTATCAAGCTTGGATCCAATTCCTATTCCCACTATTGTACCCAGTAAAGCTCCCAATAATGGATAATCAAGTACCAGGAATCCTAAGATGCCTCCAACGAATACTCCACCAATGGCAAGTATTGTCATATACTTACCCTTTTTAACGAAGTTATGCTCTTTGGAAAGTACTGTAACAAGGTCATTTCTAACCTTCTTTAGGGATCTAATCTGTTCGTTCTTTACTCCTCCATCAGCTTCCTTAAGTTCCTTGATTAAGTTACCCATCTGAAGTAAATAATCATCATACTCAGGTGCGTCAATATTTAAGTTTTGTGTCCTTGCCACAATATTTGCATAAACTTCAAGTTGTAGCTTTTTTCTAGTATTATAGTCTAGTTTTCTCCTCAGTTCGTTTAGATCTCCAATGATTTCATGATGAATACTCATATACTTTCCTCCTTTGCCAGATTTTATATTTTAATGATAAATGTTCAATTTAGAAATTTCAGACTTATTAATATTATACCACGAATACATATAAAATCATCAATTTATTGGCAAAAACTAAGTTTATTTTTTATCATATATTGTTAAATAATGTGTAATTATCAATGTTTATTCATTCCCTATTTTCGGGGATTCACACTAATCAACGTTTAGGAAAATTAAAAAATAACAGAACATTTTTTGTCTTATTTTAAGTGGATATTGATAATTTATGGACATTGTTAATGGTTTATTACAAAAAGTTAACAATTGCAATTTAAAAAAAGATGGGTTCTCCATCTTTTTTATCCAAGTACTATAATATTTTCAGCAATTTCTTTATCTCACCCTCAGGTAATCTTTCATTTGTTCTTGCTGCGGCCACAACTTTTATCCATTTATCAAGCTGTTTTATATCTATAGGATTAACTTCTGCGTAGCTCTTTAGGTAATCTCTGATTAGCTTTTCCTTGAAAATCCTTATAAAGATTCTGAAAACCGGATTCTGAAACGGCACTGCCGAATATCTGAGTATTATTATGGTTCTTGCAACATCTGCCAATGGGTTTCCTTTTCCTGATGTCATCCAGTCTATTACAAATGTGTTAGAGTTGTCATAAAATACATTATCTGGATGAAAGTCCATATGTAATAATCTATTGTCATCTGGCATTTTATGAAGCATCTTAAGGAGCTCACTTTTCTTTTCTTCTGTGATTCTATTGGACTTACTTATTGACCTTTCTATGGCATCTTTTACACTATCTAGATTATCACAGCTATTCTCATGAATTCTAACTTGAGTCTTCGCAAGTAAATCTGCTATTTTCTTTACTCCCAATGACCTATTAAGTAGAACTGAAGTAAGAGATATTCCCTTTATGTTTTCGTAGATAATTCCATCCCTATCTTCGTATTTTATCATTTCTATGGGACTTGGACATATGTTGGCATTTCCACATATGCTCAAAGTATTATTATACTCCTTTAGAACAGCATCATAGGGGATAAAATCATAAAAAAGCTTAAGGACATAGTTATCACTCCACCTATAAACTTCAGCAGTTCTACCTCTTGCAATGAATTTACCAATCATATAACACCTCTACATTATTTTATTAGTATTTTGGTGTATCCAGGTTCTTATGTTTTACCTTCTTCTTTTGATACATATTGTAATCCGCCCTAGATAATAGATCTGAAAGATTTTTAGCATCTGTTGGATAATGGGAACTTCCAGCACTTAATCCCAAAAACTTTATTCCCATACCCTTATTCACGTAGCTTATACTTTCCAGTCCAAGCTCTTCATTTTCTAATTTTTCTCCATCAACAATTATTACGAATTCATCTCCAGATATTCTGTAAAAATTAGTTCTATAAAATCTCTTGAGCATTTCCTTACAGAAATTAATAAGATATTCATCTCCTTTGGCATGTCCAAAAACATCATTAACATATTTGAAGTTATCCAGATCCAGAAATACCAGGTTAAATGGAATCCCCACTAGAATCTTACTATTGATATCATCCATAAGAGCAGCTCTATTTTTTAAACCGGTCAGGGTATCAGTTCTTGATTTTTTAAGAAATACCTCTGCAGATTCATTTACCCTGGAAAATAGAAATGCCAGATTATATGATAGAAGTGTTATGGAGGTTATGACAAAAATTATAACAAATCCAGTAATGGGGCTTATACCTTCAATAAAGGTATAGTTAGATATGGCTATTAAGGCTAAAAGAGAAAAGCTAAGAAACAACATATAATCTATTATTTTCTCATTGGAATTCCAAAGTGTATAAATGAACTGATTTTTAAGTATTCTATATGTAAATCTTATTGTTAAAATATGTAGTAGGGTTTGACTTATTAGGATAATCAACTGGAGATTCTCTTCTCCAAAAAGATGACCAATTCTTACAGAAAGGGCAAATACTAGATATGTATAGATCCAAGCTGATAGAAAAATCGTCAAGGTGATTTTTATTGGTTGCTTAAGAGTTATCAGCATCGGAACTACATAAGATGCAACTATTATGAGGAAGATTCCATTTCCTTCAAAACAATCAAGCTCATATAGTTTGTGAAAACTATTATGAACCAAATAGAACAAAAGGACAGAGTATACTATCAAAATAAGCATATTTACTGTCCTTGAATATCTAATTTTAGAAAACTTAAAACTAATGAATAGATTAACTGCTACCATCTGTAAGATTACTAGAGCTACATAGATATATAACACTATTGTCACGTCCTTTAAAAGGGCTATATTCCATAATATTATTGTACTCTATTAGTCGTTAATTATAAATAGTTTTTTCCAGAATTATCTGATGATTGTAAAATTATTTCCCTAAGTTCTTCCAAGTACTGGTATACTATTGATATTTCCTTTAGTTTGTCTCTCTTTGTACTTAATATTTCTAAACTCATTGAATAATTATCAATATTTTCAATAATACTACTTGCTTTACTTTCCTCCATTTGACTTTCTTTAAACTCCTTGGTTAATGAAAGAAGTTTATCTACTTGACAATTATTCAAACTTATTCTTTGAGAAAGCTTATAAAGATAAGACAATGACTGAATAATTTTCCTTTCCCTTTCCAAATCCAGGATGTAACTACTTAAGTTAAATATGGTATACTCATTTTTGTCAAATTCAAGCCTTTCCAAGCTATTACTAATTCTTAGCTCAATTTCATCAATTACCATTTGACCACTTGTTTGTATTTCTTCTCCTTCTAGGGTTCTATATATTATGTCTATAAGCTGAAGTTTCGAACTTTTTATTCTTCTAATATCTTCTCTTATGCTCTTTTCTAATCCAGGCATGTATATGTTTAATACAAGTGCAATTCCTGCTCCTATGATCATCTGTGCCATTTCATTACTTAAGCTTGCAAAGGATACATCCTTTGCCCCCAGCAAATGACTAACCAATACTGAGGCAGGTACTATACCATCATTTAATCTAAACCTTGCTGCGAAAGGAATGAACAATAGTAAGTATATCCCAAATGCCAAAGCACTAAAACCAAATACACTGAAAACTATTGCTCCAATTATCAATGCAAAAAAAGTTGCGCTGATCCTAATCGCTGCCAATTGAAAGGATTTTTTTCTAGTATTCTGTAAACTCAGTATCACTACAATCCCTGCATTTATCCCGTAGTTTAAGTTAAGAAGTTGAGCTATAAAAACTGCTAATGCAGCTCCAATAGCAGTCTTTATGGTTCTTAAGCCAATTAATTTCTTTAATTTTCGCAATCAACACATCTCCATTTTCTGGTAATTATATGGTTTTTCTTCCACTTCGTTTTATTATTGTCTCCCCCTGGGATAACAACATACCAAGCAGCATTAGAAATGCTCCAAAATAACCCCTAATGCCCATTGACTCCCCTAACAATATTATCCCTCCAATGGCAGCAAATACAGCCTCCATTGATAAAGCAATTGCAGCATGGGATGGTTTTGCATCCTTCTGAGCAACCACCTGCAAGGTATAGGCAATTCCCACTGACATCAGTCCTCCATATAGTATTGGTACTGCTGCTGAAACTATACCTTGGATCTCAATGGTTTCAGTAAAAAGTGCAGCTACTAGACTTAGTATGGAACACATGGCAAACTGCACAGAGGATAATTTGATTGGATTTGCATCCTTGACAAAATATCCAATTACAATTATGTGTGAAGCCCAGAAAAAAGCACCTATAAGTTGTAGTAGATCCCCAAACTGAATGGTAAAATCACTGGTAATACTTAAGAAATATAATCCTACTGCTGCAACAATAGCTCCAGACCAAATATAAATATTAGATCTTTGTCTTAGAAACAATCCCAATATTGGCACGATTACTATGTATAGGCTGGTTATGAATCCAGCATTTCCAGCAGTTGTATATTTAAGACCAATCTGCTGAAGAGTTGCACCAGTGAATAAAACAGACCCTGCTATCATCCCGTAAACAATTAGTCGTTTTCTGCTTATTTTATCTTGTTCTCTATTTTTCTTCCCATTCCCTAAAAAGTATATTACTGGTATAAGTGAAATGCTTCCCAATGCAAATCTTATGGCATTAAATGTAAAAGGTCCTAGATAATCCATGCCGATTCTTTGAGCAACAAAAGCAAATCCCCAAATGGCTGCTGTAAGTAGCAGTAATATACTAGATCTTAGTTCTTTGTTTTTCATGTCTCCTCCAAATTATAGTATCCTATTATTTTTTCCTAAAAACGTATATTCCAAGAATCTGACCTATTAGTGACACCCCAGTGTAAATCAAAACATAAATAAAAGCTGAAGAGTTGTAGTAGATAAATATTGATGGAATAAATAATAACCCCACAAGCAAGCTCAATATTGGGTTAAATCCTTTGTTTGCACCATATACGATTGATACCAACAATACAACAAATGGTACTCCGTATAATAATATTAAAATAAAACTACCAGTATCCTTGCCATATAATGGGATTAAATACATCGCAGCAAGTATAATTCCTAAATATGGTACCATCTTAATCAATTTTTCTTTCATTTTCTCCTCCGATTTTTTCGAGTTTTACATGGTATCAAATTGACTAATACCAGTATTTTGATGATTTTCTGGATCTCTTTGAGATAATCCCAATTGTTATTAATGCAATCCCAGCTAATATAAAGGCTCCATAAAAGATATATTGGAAAGTGCCACCAGTTATTGCATTAAATGGATATGGTCCACTAACTATCCATATGTACCTATAGTAATTTCCGTGTATAAACCAATAAATTAAAATAGGACAAAAAATAAGAATAAATCCAAGACCCATAATCAAATCTGTTATAAAATCATTGAATGAATAATTACTCAAGATATCAGCTCCTTCCTTAATATAATTATGTCTTAATAATTAGCTTTTTTCAAGGTATTCAAGGATAATAAATTTATTGAGACTTCGTCACAATAATCTGGTAAAATATAAATATCTTTAGAATCTATCTTGAAGGAGAGTTTCATATGCCAAATGCAGGTGCTTTTATTTCTTACATATTAATCACTACTTTTACCCCTGGTCCTAACAATCTCATGTCCATGGCAAATGCTAGCAAGTATGGAGTGAAGAAGAGTATAAACTTCAACTTGGGTGTATTTTCTGGTTTCTTTACAATACTATTTTTATCTAATGTATTTAGTTCTACGCTTTATAGAGTGATTCCAGCTATACAACCAGTCATGAGATTTATTGGCGCATCTTATATTCTATACTTAGCATATAAGATATTCAGTAGTAAACCACACAGTCATGAAGATACCCAATCAAGGACTATAAAATTTACAACTGGATTATTTCTTCAGTTTGTTAATATTAAAGGAATCGTCTATGCATTAACCACTGCTTCAACATTTATCACACCATACTATAATTCCACACTCATATATTTTGGGTTCGCCTTATTTCTTGCATCCATTGCTTTAGTTTCTACTGTAAGCTGGGGTGTATTTGGATCCATATTTCAGAAATTCTTAAGTGAACATCATAGGCTTGTAAGTGCTATCATGGCGCTGCTTTTAGTGTATACTGCTATCACAATAATAATATAATCTCCCCTGAACAATTAAGGGAGCTTATATTATTCCAATACCTTTTTAAGGAATACACTCACTAAAGAAGGGTCAAATTGACTGCCTGCTGACTTAATCAACTCAGCCTTGGCTTCTTCAATGCTTTTTGCTTTTTTGTATCCTCTGGGGTTTATCATATCATCATATGCTTCAGCTATGGCTAGGATCCTAGATAGTAATGGTATCTCCTCTCCACTTATTCCCAAGGGATAACCGCTTCCATCCCACCTTGCATGATGGTGCAATACAACCTTTGAAATTCCATAGAATTCTTCCATTGATTTAAGTATTCTATATCCAGTTTCTGAATGCTTTCTCATCTCATCGTATTCCTCTAAATCCAGGGAACTATTTTTGTTTATAATCTTCTCTGGAATGGAAATCTTGCCAATGTCATGATATCTTGCTGCCATGGATAGATCATGTAATTGTTCCTTACTTAGACCCAAGGATTTACCTAAGTTTATACTCAAATTCATAACATTAGTGGAATGTTCCCTTTCCAATGGAGACTTACTAAATATCCTTTCCATGAAGGAATTGACAATCTCTCTATTTTTGTCATTTAAATTAGCAATCTTATCTATATACATCATATTATCAGCCTTAGATTGAATCTCAGTTATATCCTCAGTAGGTTTGTTTTTAACAGCATATCCAGCTGATAGAGATACAACCACTGATCCTAAGTCAATATTTTCTATGGAATCCTTTATCCTTTGTATTATCCTTTCAGCTTCAGATTCTCCAACTTTCGGTAGGACAATCAAGAACTCATCTCCTCCCACTCTACCTATCAATTCATCTTGCCTAAAACATCCTTTTATTGTTCTGGCAACCTCTCTAATTAGTCTATCACCAGTGGCATGACCAAAGGAGTCGTTTGTAACCTTTAGATTGTCCATATCCAGAACCATTAAAGTAATCGGTAAGTTACTTTCCTGATCAATCTTCTTCATGTTGATGTCCATAAACCTCTTATTATACAAACCAGTAAGAAAATCATGATAGCTTAGTCTTTGAATATATTTCATCTTATTCTTCTTTTCAGTCACATCCCTAGCAAAACCAACAACATACGCATTGTTCCCCTCAAGGATGGATGCTGAAATCTCAATATCCAATAATGTTCCATTCTTCTTTCTGTGAGTGGTCTCAAATATCTTTGAATTTGTCCTAATTTCCTGAAGTAATATCCTGGAAAAGTCAGCATCCAATAAATTTTCATCTATTTTGCTAATATGACTTCCAATTAACTCTTCTTTGGTATATCCCAAAATATTGCATGAAGCCCTATTTACATCAACAATAAACCCTTTCAGATCAACTAGGAAGAATCCATCATGGGTTGTATTAAGAACTGACTCTAAATATTTTTCCCTTTCTAGAAGCTTCGTTTCAAGTAATTTGCTTTCAGTGTAATCCCTACTAATGGATATTATGCCAACTATTTCATCATCCTTGTCTTTAAATGGGCTTTTTAGAGTATTATAAAAGACAGGTCTTCCATCAGGAAAACTTGCCCATGCTTCGTAATATTTAGGTTTGCAATTTTCTATTATATGTTTATCATCCATAATGTAATTATTGGCAGTTTCCACATCATATAACTGATAGTCATTTTTACCGATAATTTCTTCTTTTGATAAACCATTTAGTTCAGCAAACTTCTTATTACATTCAATATAATTACCATTTAAGTCCTTAAGAAATATAACATCCGATACTGAATCCAGAAGGGTATTGAATACATTGTCAATTCTTAAAGTTCTTTTTATGCTTTCATCCATAATTATCTCACTTCTCTCATTTGCAAATTTCAATAAATTATGTAAGTTACTCAACCGTTCATATCTCTATGTCCTTACTAGATTTTACAAACAACAAGAAGATTATAATGTATTTTTGTAACAATTACAATGTATATCTATAATCTATGGATAGGATTATAATCTGCCCTGAAATAAATGCTGTAATCTTCAGTATTGTGTCCTAATTCCTTGAGAATTTTAACTATCAAGTCTCTAATTGTGTTTGCATCAAATTTTGTCTCAATAAATAAATTATCATCTAGTTTGAAAGGCTCAATCATTGTTTCAGTAACTTTAGAGAAATAATCTCTCACATCCCCATTCATATATGTTTTATTTATGAATGAAACAAACTTTTCCTGATGTTTAGAGTAAAGAAACTGACATGTTCTAATATAGAGTTTTTTCCATGAATGGGCTTCAATAAAATCCTCATCCTTAAATGTGAATCCAAAAGGTCTTATATGCCTCATGTTTTCATTTAATGTATGAGGTTTGGTTCTATCAACTACAAAATCCTTATATGATGGTCTTCTAATCTCCTGATTAAGCTTTATTGGAATTCCATCCAGTAGGTGCAACTGTCCAAATCCTAGATCCAGCCTATCCACAAGAATTTCAAGATTATGATAAATACCTTCAATTTGTCTTAGAAGTTCCTCCTCATTTGGAATGCTCTCCATGGACAATTCGATTTCATTCAAAAGATCCACCAGGATCTCCCTTATTCTTATGGAGGATTCTGGCAGATTCTTTTTAAGCTCTTCAATTGTGTTTATTAGTTCTTTCATCTTATCACCAACTAGAATATACTGTTACACATAACCTTATCAACAAACAAATCTATCCTTACATTTGGCTTTTCTATAAGGCCCTTTTCAATTATTTCATCAATTTCAATGCTCCCAAATAACACACTGGATAATAGGGATTTGTCAATTACAACTTTTTCTCCACCACCGTTAATTTGGTAGACTTCTGTCTGCTGTTTATGTGATCTTAACTCCAAATCAAAAGCATCCACACAAACCATTTCTAGTACCTTTTTTGGATCTAGAACCTGAACCATCAGACCCAGTCCCACTTCTGCAACCTTATGGCTTATGGGAAGGAGTAGCTTTGCTCCCTTTCCATAGCTAATATCATCCAGGAATATATTAAACTTGGAATCAAATGAGTACATATCAACCCTTTCAAATTGATCTGACTGACTTCTAATGAAACTCAATAGACCATGTAGTGCTTCTGAGTCCTTATAAACAAACTCGTTGATCTTCATCTTTTGACTCAATAGTCTATCCTTATCAATGTTTGAGGCTTCATAAATCAAGTATCCCTTAATTACATCATCCTTTTGATAGACAACTCCGTTTAAAACCTCAGGTGTGAGGATTCTTCTCTTATCCATAGTAGATTTAAATACAGATCCTGCTTTTTCTATGCAATAATCATTGTGAAACTTTAGTAACTTTTCTCTATCCTCATCCTCTATCCACTTAATATTCGTTAGAGTTGAATTTATTATTATTTCTTTAGGGTGAAAACTGTAGTGATATTGGGGAAGAGTAAAACCATAATTGAAGTTATTGTAGAACTTATGGTTAAATGGATATAGTATGCTAAACAAATGATTTTTATCTCTACTCCATTTTAATCCATACTGAATAAGACTTCTTGCTATTCCTTGCTTCTTATAGGTTGGATGAACTGCTATGGCACTAATCCCACCTATTGTAAGAATTTCACTGGAATAGTTCATTTTAAACTCTATTAGCATCATGTTTCCCACAAGATAACCATCTCTAAAAAATCCAATAGGTGTCAAGTCCTCAGAACTTTCGAATACCTCTTTTTGTCTTTGACTCATTCTTTCCAGCTCATCCTTGCTCCCTTTATAGAATGTGGGATAGGCTAGCTGATTATTTCTTGTATACTGATATATTTCATTCATGGTCAAGACACGTATTTCATCCATTGGTCTTCCTCCTATCAGAAATTATACTACATAAACCTACTTGCCGTTTATTTATACCCATATTTTACTTTTCAATGCTATTATATAACCAGCATCTGACAAAATGATTATCTTGTATTTCCAGTAGAGGTGGTATCTTTTCATTACATAAATCCATACGTCTGTTACATCTATCATAAAAACGACAACCACTTCCATACTCAGTAGGATGTGGTACATATCCTTCTATTGAATTTAACCTATCCTTCTTCTTGTCAATTCTTGGGATGCAATCCATTAAATTAATGGTATATGGATTGAGTGGATTGTTGAAGATATTCCCAATACTGGATTCTTCCATGACTTTTCCACAATACATAACAATTACCCTATCGGCCATCTGGGCCACAACCCCTAAATCATGGGTGTTGAGGATAATGGACATATTGTTTTTTTTCTTAAGATCTCTGATTAGCTCTAAAATTTCTGATTGTATTGTAACATCTAAGGCTGTAGTTGGTTCATCAGCTATCAGAATCTTTGGATTGCATGATATAGCCATGGCTATCATCAATCTTTGTCTCATTCCGCCACTAAACTGACTTGGATAATTTGAGAATCTCTTCTCTGCATCAGATATTCCCACTGCCTTAATAAGTTCAATTGCCATGCTCTTAGATGTCTTCTTACTTGCCTTACCATGTACCAGTAATGCTTCTTCCAATTGGATTCCCACCTTATTAAATGGATTAAGTGTCATCATTGGATCCTGGTAGATCATGGAGATCATATTTCCCCGTATGTTCTTTAACTCTTTTTCTTTTAACTTTAATAAATCATTGCCTTCAAATAATATCTCACCATGAATGATCTTACCTGGTTCATCCACCAAACCCATAATGGAGAGTGCAGTAACGCTCTTGCCACTGCCTGATTCCCCGATAATGGCCAGAGTTTCTCCTTCCTTTAAATAGAAGGATATTCCATCAACCGCAGGATATAAGGCATTATTAATATTAAAATATGTTTTTAAATTTCTAACTTCCAAAACATTCATTTAATTCCTCCTAACCTGCTTCCTTAATTTGAATAACTGTATCCTTTAATATTTTAATCAATACTAATATTAGGTAGTATATTATTGAAAGTGCAACAATAAACAAGGTAAACCCTATCCCCGCTTCATAGGGTTCTATTAATTGCGTGGTGTAGAAATATAATAGGTAGAAGCCAACTCCTCTAAAACTAAATAATCTCTCTATTATGATCAAACTTGAAAACATGATTCCCATGATGGTTGTGAAGCCAGATAGAATATTAAAAAAAATGCTCTTTAATAAATGGTTCTTGATTATCTGTAGTCTTGATAGACCTTTTCCTCTTGCAGCTAGTATATATGGTTTTCCATATCCCTCTTCTATGGTAGAAGCCGTTATTCTGGAAATATAAGCACTGGGTAGAATTGAAATTGCTACTATTGGATATATACTATGAAGTATTGTTTCATCTCCAATATATGGTAAAGGGTTTATTCCAAATACTCTAATGGAGTTTGTAAACAAATACATTGCGAAAAATTGTAGTAGTCCTATGGTAAAAACATCAGGTAAAGATAAAGGTATTAGTGACTGTAATAGTTTTAATGTACCGGATGTGTTCTTCTTTCTGCTATCAATTATCCCTTTTGGAATTCCAACCAACAATGCTAGTACTGTGCCTAAGAATAAAATCAAGGATGACTTCTTGCCAGTTCTAATTAACAACTCCAGTGTTGTTTCACCCTGAATTACTGTGGAGAAGGCTTCCCCAGTAAATATAATTTTAAAATTATTAATAATGCTATCATTGATTGCACTAAGTGGCATATTTAGAGTAGTTACACCATTAAAGCTTGATATGTTGAAATTTTGGGGTATGCCGGTTATGGCAATTACCAATATAAGTATAAATATGAGCATGGCAGTATGGGGTATTATTATTCTTAATAATCCTTTGGTTACTTCATTATGTTTATCCATATCTACACCTCCCCATTATAAAGATGACAGCTTATTCTTCTATAATCACTCAATTGAATCTCCTGAGGATCTATTCTCTCGCAAATATCCATCTTAAAGTCACATCTATCATGAAAAGAACAACCCGTTGGAACATTAAATCCTCCGGGGATCTCTCCCTTTAACCTAATTCTTCTATCCTTAACTCCCAATTCAGGAACTGGTGAAGCAGACATAAGTGCTTGGGTATATGGGTGCTTGGGTGAATCAAAGATTCTATCAGCAGAGCCCTTTTCAACGATTTTACCTAGATACATAACAGCTACTTCATCACTGACATGTCTTACTACACTTAGGTCATGGGCAATAAATAAGTAGGATAAATCCAATTCTTTCTGTAAATCCTTAACTAGATTAAGTATTTGGGATTGAACGGATACATCTAATGCTGAAACAGGTTCATCCATTACAACAAATCTGGGTTTTGTTGACAGTGCCCTTGCTATGCCAATTCTTTGTCTTTGTCCTCCACTGAACTCATGGGGAAATTTTGTTGAATCCTTTTTTGATAGACCTACCATTTCCAGCAACTTATAAACCTCATTTCTATAATCCAGTGGATGTACTATTTTATGAAGTTGTATAGGTTGAATTAGAATATCCTCTATTGTCATTTTACTATCCAAGGCGGAATAAGGGTTTTGAAATACGATTTGTAAATCTTTCCTCAACTTTCTAAAATCCCTATTGCCGATGGAGCTAATATCCTTTCCTTCCAATAGAATTCTACCTGATGTGGGTTCCAATAACCTAAGGATAAGTCTACCAGTGGTTGACTTTCCACTTCCTGATTCTCCTACCAAACCCAGAGTCGCACCTCTGTTTATCTTAAGGTTAACTCCATTTACAGCTTTTATACTACCTTGGGTTATCTTTAATACAGGTGATATTATATTAAATTCCTTTTTCAAATCAATGACTTCTATCATTTTGTCCACCCCCTAGTCCATAATATAGGAGTTCATAGTCATAGTATCAACAATAATCTGACCTATTTCCTTCATTCTCTTGTAATTGATCCTATCAAGCCTATCCATTGATGAATTAATCCATTCTGTTGATGGATTTCCAAATTCAGTGCTTGTTAGTGCATTTAGCCTCATATGTCTCATTGCTCTACTTGTGGCAAAATTATAGTGAAAGCGTCTATACCTGATATCCAGTTGCCTCATTCTCTTTTCAACATCAAGACTCATCAGATAGGTATTCTTATCTGCCCTTTGGGCTGGCAATGTTATAAGATTAAGATATTTATCCTGAATAAATCCTGGATAGCTGATGTCAAAATAATAATATCCATCATTCATTGCGTGTTTGATTGTTATTTTTTCTGTAAGGTTATAATGATAGGAACCCTCTGTAGCACCGTATTTTATGTTGTCATAATCATTATCCCAGAATATATACTGAATTGTCTTTTCAAGTGGTTCATCTAATTTTGATAGAACATTTGCCACTTCCAATAAAATGGATGCAGGTGTTCCACTCATATAGTATCTATTATCACCATGCTGGTATCCTCCATCAAAATGAGCCCCGATAATTAATATCTCTCCTGGGTCAGAACTATCTCTACCCATTCCGTATTGAGTTGCTATTATATTTCTTCCGTTATGATAAGGTAAAGTTGGATAATCAAATATCAACTCCAACTGAAGATTCTCATTTCTAAACCTATCAGTAAGATCACCAAAAGGTATTATGGTAGTTGAATTAAAAATATGGGCATTCCCATTTCTATTAAATCCATTCATTAGAAACACCTTCAGATCGTACTCCCTATGGTCTCTACCCTGGTTGAAGGTTACTCTGGTTGCATTTCTGAATTGGTGTTCCTGGAAACCGGATATGCCTTCCTCTACATAAATGAACTTCTCTGATTCAAGTGTATTGGCTATGTTGAATGTGGTTGCTGATAAACCTCCATACTGAACTCTATCAACCTTTTCACTATTGAAAATATCCATATCCACAGAGCTTATGGTAAAGTCCTTATGAAGGTGGTAAATGGTTTTGCTTCCATCTGATTCATAAATTGTAAGTTCACCATTTTCAACTATTACCGGAGTTAGAACATTAGGTAATCTGGCATCTTCATTTATGAATGGAATTTCCATCTCCCATACTTCCAATCCATAGGAATTCAACTGCTCAACTATATATTGACTTGCCAGATACCCCCCTTGACTACCAGGAGTTCTGCCCATAAACTCCTCCTTGGTTAACTCATGCAAGTGATCAATGGCATTTTCAAGATTAAAATCGTATTTGCTTGGATGTAAGGGGATTATAAGATATCCAATGATCAAGGCAATTACAAGTAATTTAATCACAACACTCCTATAATAGGTCTTAAAGTTTATGATTTGAGATATGAATGCTCTTGGTGAAACCAAGTAATACATTCTTCTGATAAAACTTATAACCCTGGAGTCTCTTTTTAAGTATTCAATTCTTAAACCTTCCCCTAGTAGGTTCAATCCAATTATTGCTATGGTAAATGCCAAAATGGGGTAGATGGTCATCCAATATGTACTATTGAATTTCCCTATATTAACAGCAATTCTAGATAATGACCCTCCCCATTCAGGTTCGAGTATCATTTCATAATTGGCTCTAAAAGCCAATGCTTTAATTTGCCTTGTCACCCCTACAAAAACGTATAATACAGAAAGTTGAGCGACTAGAAACAGCCCCATCCCCATTTCCTTGAAAAATAGGCTAACACTTGTTGGGATTAAATGGGGAAGTACATTCTGATATGCTATTTGGAATTTATTCTTTCCAATTGCTATTTCTCCTTCTATGAAATCTTCATCCATAACTAATCTTGTGGAATCTTCAATCATTCCTGCAAGTTTAGCCCATCCCACAATAGTTAGTATTATTGCAAAGGCCATCAGAGATTTGTCCATCTGCAAGCTTCTAAAATATCCAATGTTCAGAACTATGAAACTAAATAATAGCATTGGAAAAGCTGTAAATAATGTATTAAAAACCTTAATTATTCCAGATATTAATTTTACTCCCATTCCTGCAGCCAATCCTAAAGGTAGTGCTAGGAGCATTCTAAATAAAGCTATATAAAGACCAAGTTTCATAGTG
The DNA here is from genome assembly GCA_030602225.1 of Bacillota bacterium. Lineage (GTDB taxonomy): Bacteria > Bacillota > Clostridia > Tissierellales > Tissierellaceae > Gudongella. The sequence continues at coordinate 32,725 of JAUWAD010000002.1, forward strand.
TTTTTCGCACCATAAACCAGCCTGGCATATACATCTCTACCAGCATCGTCTGTACCCATTATATTATCCTCGTTTGGAGGCATGGGATTTGTTCTAAACTTATATGTAACCTCTCCATCAACTAACTGCTCAATATATTTTGGCGATTCCTCAAACAAAGGGTCATTCTTTGTAAACAAGCCTGGGTAAAAAACCATAGCTAAAAGCACAAATAAAATAACTCCTCCGATAAAAAGGGGGAAATTAAAACGTTTCAAATGCTTACACCTCCTGTCATTCACCTTAAATTCTAACACAAAATAGAAATAATTTGTCTAATTTTTATGAATTTACAAAAAAAATAACAACCCCTGGAAGGAGAATTTAACCTTACCAGGGGTTGTATATGAGAGGTATTGTTGTTAGCTATTGTAATTTATATATTTGGTATAAAGTCTTTCAGCAAAAAAATTTATCAGATCTCTAATCTCTATCCTATATCCCCATTCTTCCGGTAGCTTAGAAGCACCTAGAATAGTTCCTAATATGCTGCCTGTCATAGTTCCAGTACCATCACTATTTCCATCATGATTAACTGCAGTGAATAGTCCCTTCTTGAAATCCCCTTTACTTACTAAAGAAGAATATATTGAAATTCCCAACGCCTCATCCCCATTCCAACCTGCACCAAGGAGCATAAAGGCATCTTGGGAGGGATAATCCAAATCAAATAACCTTTTGGCCAATTCAATTGCTGCCCTTGTTTCATTGCTTCCCTCAATTTCCCTTAGGTAAAGTATAATTCTATCAATAGAATCTTCCAGTTCAACCCCATCTTGTAGGAGGGAGATTAGCATTGAATATGCTCCAGAACTAATATGGGCGGTTGGATGTCCATGGGTTATGGCAGATGTCATGCTACCTATTTTAAATGCATCATGGGGAGGACACACCATTCCAACAGGTGAAACTCTTACAGTTCCACCGCAACCTTTTGAGGTGTTTATTGCTTTTTCTAAGCTTCCTACTAGACCACTATTAAGGGAAGAAACACTAATGTTTCCTGGAGTCCTCTTTGAGTATAGTCGCTGGTCGTTAATCAACCAGCCTTCTTCAACAACAGGAACATTATATCCTTGTGTTCTTAACCACCTTAAATATGCTAAGTATATGTTGTCTATGGCTTTTTCCTTAGTATCTGAAAACAATATCCCTTCTGCTGTAAACAGAGTCATTTGTGTGTCATCACTGACAAAGGCTTTCCCTGTACCATTTATTTCCAGCTGCCTCACGCCATTAATTCCATGGATGGCAAATATCTCACCTTTGGATTTGTATTCCACTGGCCATCCCAATGCATCACCAATAGCACCACCAAGTAGACACCCTAAGAACTTATCTTTGCACCTAGACATTATATCCCTCTATTCTAGTTTAAATGCTACTTAATTTTCAGAAAACTATTAATTCAATTATATTCGCTATTTTATTATTTTTCAAGTGTTTATTGACATTATTTTCTGATTGTCTGAAAGTATTTTGCCAATTCATCACTTTAGTAGATGAACGCGCATTATTGACAATAAAAGACAAAAATTGTAGAGTTTTACTAACGGGGGTGGATTTTTTGGAAAATTTACTAATTAAGAAACTGAATAAAGGAGAAAAAGTTTTAGGTACTTTCTTTGAAATTGGAAGTGTAACAGCAGTTGAAGCTCTATCTTATACTGGTCTGGATTACATAATAATCGATTCTGAACATGGACCTTTTGATATTGAAAGTAATATGGAATTTATTAGAACAGCTGAACTTAAGGGCTTAACTCCACTTGTAAGAATTCATGAAATATCAAGAAGTGCTGTACTTAAAAATCTTGATGTAGGTGCAAAGGGTTTGATAATCCCATGTGTTGAAACAGTTGATCAGGTAAAAAGCCTGGTTCAGTGGGGTAAATACCCTCCAATAGGTCTAAGAGGCTTCTTCACAGCAAGACCCACTGGTTTTGGTTTTGAAGAATTTGCAAAGGATATTTCTACTCTATTTCAAACTTCAAATAGTCAAACCATATTAATCCCTCAGTGTGAAACTTTAGGCTGTTTGGAAAACATAGAAGAAATAGCATCAATTAATGGGGTTGATGGAATATTCATAGGTCCTTATGATCTTTCCATCTCAATGGGTATTCCAGGAGAATTTACGAACATAAGATTCTTAGAAGCTATTGATAGGATTGTTAAGGCATGTAGGGAAAATAATAAAATTTGCTTCATGTTCACCATGAATCCAAAGATGGCCAATGTTTACTTTGATCAAGGAATAGATGCAGTTGCTGTTGGAATGGATGTATCCATATATATAAGGTCCTTAAAGGACATTGTGGATGAAATTAAAAATGGGGAGGAATAAAATGATTACATATGCTGATAGAATGAAAAATGTATCTGGTGAAGCATTGAATGATATTCTTAAATACTCGTCAGATCCAAGTATCATATCCTTTAGCCTAGGGTCTCCTGCAAAGGAAGTTTATCCCATAGAAAAGATAAAAGAGATTATGAGTACAGTCATGGAAAAGGATGCCATTAGGATACTTTCCTATGGAATGTCTGAAGGTTATATGCCCCTTAGAGAAGCATTCCTAAATCATATTGCCATACCTAAGGGAATTAAAGCAGATATTGAGAATATACTCATAACCACAGGTGCAACACAGGGTATTGAACTTATATCTCAGACTTTTATAAATCCTGGTGATGTGGTTCTTGTTGAATCACCATCCTTCTTAACTTCATTGCAGGTATTCCTAAAATACGGTGCTACCCTAGTAGGAGTTAATATGGACACAGATGGAATTATGTGTGAGGATCTTGAGTGTAAAATAAAAAAGTATAATCCAAAGATGCTTTATACTATACCAACTTTCCAAAATCCTTCAGGTAAGACACTCCCATCCCATAGAAGAAAAAAAATAGCTGAACTTGCTGATAAATATGATTTATTGGTTGTGGAAGATGATCCATATTGTGATCTAAGATACACTGGGGATGTGGTTCCACCAATAAAATCCTTTGATGAAACTGGTAATGTCATATTGGCCAATAGCTTCTCCAAGATATTAGCTCCAGGTCTAAGGGTGGGAACCATTACAGCTACCAAGGAAATTATCACTGCTTTAGTTCTTGCAAAAGGTGGAGCAGACACCAATACTACAATAATGTCACAGGCCATATGTGCCGAGTTCTTAAACCAAGGATTATTACCTGATCACCTTAAGGAAATGGTCCCTGTGTATCTTGAGAGACTTAATGCCATGCTTGATGCATTGGATAGGTACTTCCCCAAAGAATGTAAGTATACTATTCCTCAGGGAGGCCTGTTTGTTTGGATAGAAGTACCAGAAAGCATCAATACCAGAGAACTGCTATTCATTGCAGCAAATGAACATAAGGTATCCTATGTTCCTGGATATCCATTTTTTATAAATCCAAAAGATGGTGATCACTCACTAAGACTAAACTTCTCCTCTAATACTCCTGAAAAAATTTATGAAGGAGTAAAAAGATTAGGTGATCTGTTGCATTCAATTATCAATGGGTAGTCTTTCTTATAAAGTAGTTGCTGATAATCTGAATTATTGTAACCATAATAACCAGGGCAATAACTGTGGCAAATGTGACATCTACTTGATTTCTCTGATGACCATATCTAAGTGCAAAGTCACCAAGACCACCACCGCCTACAGCACCTGCCATGGCTGTTAAGCCAATCAAGCTTATGGTGGTTATAGTTAGTGCTCGAATTAATCCAGGTATGCTTTCTCTGATATAAACCCTAAAAATTATATCAAAGGGACTACTACCCATGGATAGGGCAGCTTCAACCAATCCATTTCCCATTTCAGATAGTGTGCTTTCAACCTGTCTTGCAAAGAATGGTGTTGTCCCAAAAATCAAGGGTATAATAGCTCCTTTAGTGCCTATTGCAGTCCCCATTATCATCCTGGTTAAAGGTATAAGAGCGGCTAGTAGTATTACAAAGGGTATTATCCTAAATACATTTATTACTTTATCTAAAATAGTATTGATGGAGGCATTTTGAAGAATGCCTCCCTTTTTTGTAACCACCAACAATACTCCCACCGCTAATCCAATGGAGTAGGAAAACACTCCTGAAACTACCACCATATAAAGAGTCTGATATATGCTATTTAAGAACTCAGGTAACTTATTTGAAACATTAGGAAACAGGCTTAACAATAAATCCATGGTTTATACCTCCAAATACTTATCTGCTATCTTAATATACTCTCTAATTACATTGCAGGAGTCATCAAACTCCATTAATTCCTCTTTTCTCAAATCCATCTGAATAATTTCTTCAACTCCGTTTTTTCCAATTATGCAGGGCACGCTGGCAAAAACACCTCTTTGATTGTACTCCCCATTTAACAAGGTTGAAACTGTTATTATTCTCCTTTCATCATGGAAAATGGCCCTTATAATATCAGTTGCCGCTTGACTTATTCCAAACTCAGTTGACCCCTTACCCTTTAAGACATCATATCCTGCATATCTTGTTTCTTCCAGTATGGAATTGAAATCCAGCCTTATACCTTTTAACCTGGTATACTCTTCTATTCCAACATTACCTATGGTTATTTTACTCCAAGGTATAAATTGGCTGCTTCCGTGTTCTCCCATGGAAAATGCATTTATTGACTTGTAAGCTACATTAAGTTCTCTTGCAAGGATTCTTCTTAATCTTGCAGAATCCAATGAAGTTCCTGTGGAGAATACTCTTTTAGGGCTTAGATTCGTCCTCTTTAGAATATGATCAGCAATCACATCAGCAGGATTTGATATGCTTAATATGATACCATTAAACCCATTTTCAATTATGTTATCAATGGAGTGGACTATGGTATTAAGGGTGTCTTCCAGGGTATCAAGCCTGCTTTGATTGATACCAGGTAAAGGTCCTGCACTGATAATAAGAATATGAGAATCAGATAGATCCTTCTCTTCGCCAACCTTCACCTTAATATTATTGGGTAGGAATGATATTGAATCCATTAAGTCCAATGCTTCACCATTGGCTTTATCTTTTTTGGTATCAACCAATATTAGTTCATCAGCTCCACCATAGGCAGCCAGTGTATACCCACAGTGAGAACCAACATTTCCAACTCCAAGTATTCCGATTTTTCTCGTATTAATATTCATTTCATTCACATCCTTAATTTTTCCAAGCTGGAATGTATAATCCTCCAAATGTATCATTTATAACCTTTGCCACATTTGGTTGATTATAAGCATTTACCACCTTCAGATATACTTCATTATCTTTATCTTCCCCTCTTGCAACAATAATATTGATATATGGGTTATCCTCTTCTATTTCATCCACAGGTATTGAATATATTGCATCCTTCTTAGGATCTAGACCATAATCATGGGCGTGATTACCGTTTATTATTGCAGCAGCCACATCTGGTAATAATGATGGTATGTTTGAAGCTTCAACTTCAATAAACTCTAACTTTAAAGGATTTTCTATAATATCAGAAACTGATGGTATATAGCCCTTTGACTTATCTAATTTAATCAAACCAGCAGTTTCAAGTACTTTTAAACCTCTGCCTCCATTTGTCAGATCATTTGGAATTGCTATTTTATCTCCACTTTTTAATTGAGATACATCATTAATTTTCTTGGAATATAAATTCAAAGGTGCAATAATTGTATTACCTATTGGTGTCAAGTCAAGTCCCTTAGTATTTATTTCATTGTTTAAGAAGGCAACATGTTGGAATGCATTTAGGTCGATTTCTCCATCAGCTAATGCTTGATTTGGAAGTGTATAATCTGCAAACTTTACAATTTCAATCTTAATATTTTCATCCTTTAGGTTCTCTTGAACAGGCTCCCACATTTCTGTCATCTCTCCCACAAGTCCCACCTTCACAACTACCACCTCAGAATCTAGCTCCTCCTTATTACTACATCCAGTAAGTATTCCTATGCTCAACAGTAAAATTAATAAATAAATCACTTTTTTCATTTATATCTCTCCATTTCTTTTTATTATTTCTATTTTTAAGCCCTTTTGGATAAAATAATCCAAACCCTTTTTTACTCCTTCTTCTTCACCTCTAAAAAAAACAATCAACTCTCCTATTGGTGTATTTCCAATAACATCAAAATTTCCAAATAGTACTGAAATCTCAATATTAAACAACCTGGATGCCTGGGATAATATTCCTTCATTTGCCAGATCACCAACGTACTGAACTCTCGCCAGAATATCATCATTTCTAAGTCCAAAAGTATTATTGCTGCCACTTAGTATCTCATCTAGTTTATTCTTATTGGAAGTTGTTTGAATAAATTCCTTGGTGACTTCACTTCTTGGGTTACTAAAAATACTTACAACATCTGATTGCTCAACAATCTTTCCCCTTTCCATTATGGAAACCTTATGGCATATTTCCTTTATTACCTCCATTTCATGTGTAATTAATATTATTGTTAAATCCAACTCATCTCTAAGCTTTTTAAGTAACCTTAGTATAGACTTTGTAGTTTTTGGATCCAATGCAGAGGTGGCTTCATCACATAAAAGAACTTCTGGCCTGTTAGCCAATGCCCTTGCTATTGCAACCCTCTGTTTTTGTCCCCCACTTAGCTGAGATGGATATGCCAATTCCTTATCCTCTAACTCCACTATTTCCAAGAGTTCTGCTATTATTCTACCTTCGTCTTCCTTTGATAACCTCTCCTTCTTCAGGGGGTATGCTATATTTTCATATACATTTCTTGAAGGCATCAGATTGAAATGTTGAAATATCATTCCTATTTTCTTTCTTCTCTGTCTTAAATCACTCTCCTTAAGTCTTGTAATATCCTCATCTTTATATAAGACTTGCCCCTTATCGGGTTTTTCCAATAGATTGATGCATCTTATCAATGTACTCTTACCAGCCCCTGAGTAACCTATAACACCATGAATTTCTCCTTTGGAAACATTGATATTTACATTATCCAAAGCTAAAATGGAGTTGTTTTTTTGTCTGAACTCCTTTGATACATTCACTAATTTAATCAAATCCTCACCTCTTTTCTTGGAAATAAAAAAAGCTCTCATCTCTTTGCATTAGCAAAGGACGAAAGCATCGTGGTACCACCTTTAGTTTATGTAGACTTCACAGACTACACCTTATCAGGTACGCAGGAATCAAATCCATTAATACCCTGGCACTGTAACGTGTGCTCACGTAATTGTCTTAACCCAATTGGATTCGACAACTAGACTCAAAGACCATATTCGGCTTGCTATCCTCTACCCCCTTTCACCAAACGGGAGCTCTCTGTAAAAGTATTCACATGCTTACTCTTCTTATCTGCGTCATATTTAACTTAGATATGAATATAACACTGTCATTTTTTAAAGTCAATGGTTTTTTTTCTGCAATTTTCGTATTTCTCTGAAGAAAACGTTTATTTAAATATTTTGATAATGAAAATTTATTCTAAATATTTTTTTATCCGTTCATTATCTTTAATAATTAATCCCCTTTCTCCTGCAAGAGTTTCCAGGTGATGGGTAAATTCGTGAAGGAGTGTTTCCTCAAGTCTTTTGATTAGATCATCCTCACTTATACCTTCAAAAACTTTTTTATATGACCCATAATATATCCTTATGTGACTTCCTGTAATGCTCTTTCTATATTCACCTAGGATATATAGCATTTTATTGTCTCTACTTAAGGGGTGAACTCTATATTCCGGCAATAAAACAACGCCCTCATTCAATCTACTAAAGAACTCCTTTGGTAATTTTTCTGCAATATCATTTAGGATTTCATGTACTCTATCTATATCAGGAAAACTTCTCATACTTACACCTCCAAAAAAAGATAAGAGGGTATCCCCTCTTATCTTAAGTTTGATCCGCTGGATCCCAACACATTCTTTATTTTATGTCTTACCATTTCCTTGATGGCACTTCTTGCTGGTCCTAAATATTTTCTAGGATCAAATTCAGATGGGTTCTCTGCCAAAAATTGTCTTATGGCAGCAGTCATAGCTAATCTAAGATCTGTATCGATATTTATCTTAGCTACATTCATCGATGCAGCTCTTCTTAACATATCCTCTGGAACTCCCTGTGCCCCTGGAATATTGCCTCCATACTTATTGCACAAAGCTACAAATTCTGGTAATACTGTGGATGCTCCATGAAGAACAAGTGGTGTACTTGGCATTTTCTTTCCAATTATCTCAAGTCTTTCAAAATCAAGCTTTGGTTCACCTTTAAACTTATATGCTCCATGACTTGTTCCAATGGCAATAGCTAGGGAATCTATTCCTGTCCTCTCAACAAATTCAACTGCCTGATCAGGATCAGTATATGTGGCATCTTCCTTGCTGACACTGATTGCATCCTCCACACCTGCTAGTCTACCAAGTTCAGCCTCAACCACTACTCCTCTTGCATGGGCATAATCAACTACTTCTTTGGTTATTCTGATATTCTCTTCAAAGGAATGATGAGATGCATCTATCATTACAGATGTAAAGCCATCATCTATACACTTCTTGACAATATCTAGATCTTCACCGTGATCCAAATGTAAGACAATATCTAATCCACTATCCTCAATTGCCGCCTCAACTAGCTTTTTTAAGTATATGGAGTTTGCATATTTTCTAGCTCCTGCTGATACCTGTAATATAAGTGCAGAGTTTTCTTCTTTAGCAGCATCAACTATTCCTTGGATAATCTCCATGTTGTTTACATTAAAAGCTCCTATGGCATAACCGCCTTCTTGGGCTTTTCTAAAAAGTTCTTTTGATGTAACTAGTGCCATATTAATCTCCCCTTTTGTGATTATTTATATCATATTTGTTATTATACCCTATATTACTAAAACTAACAGTTTTAAATAATCCATGCAAACATATAAATTGATATTTTTTGCTGCTCCTAGTATAATCTATCTGTAATTAGGGTAAATAACTAGAAATGATATTTAGGAGGGAAAATTATGCACAAAAAACTATTTATACCTGGACCCGTGGATGTTAAAGAGGATGTACTACAGAAGTTGGCAACTCAACAAATCGGTCACAGAACTAAGGAAGCATCTGCATTACAAAGAAGTATATCTGAAAAACTTCAAAAAGTGTTTTATACCGACAACCAGATACTATTATCCACCTCATCTGGTAGTGGATTGATGGAAGGTGCTATCAGATCCTTTACAAGAAAAAGAGCAGCAGTATTTTCCGTAGGTGCATTTGGGGATAGATGGTACAAGATGGCTAAAGCTAATAATGTACCAGCTGATTTATTTAAGTCAGAGCCTGGGTATCCAACTACTCCTGAGATGGTTGATGAAGCTTTATCCACTGGAAAATATGACCTTATTACAGTTACTCATAATGAGACCTCTGCTGGTATTATGAACCCTGTTGGTGAGATTGGAGCATTATTAAAAGAAAAGTACCCAGATGTATTATTCCTTGTGGATAGTGTAAGTTCAATGGGTGGAGTCAAGATCGAAACGGATGCTTGGGGAGTAGATGTTAATATTACTTCCACTCAGAAGGCTTTAGGATTACCAGCTGGAATGGCAATATGTTCAGTTAGTGAAAGAGCTATTGAAGCGGGAAGACAAGTTGAATTTAGAGGATTGTATCTTGATATAGTTGATCTTTATGATACTGTTAAGAAGAAAGATCATCAGTATCCTTCAACCCCTTCACTTCCTCACATGTTTGCTCTAGACTATCAATTGGATAGAATCTTAGAAGAAGGATTAGAAAATAGATATGCAAGACATAAGGAAATGGCAGAATATGTAAGAGCTTGGGCAAGAAAGAACTTTGCTCTATTGGTTAAAGAAGAAAAGTACCTATCACAAACCCTTACAACCATAATGAATACTAAGGAAATAAGCGTTGGTGACCTTAATAAGAAACTTGCTGAGAGAGGCTTTATGATTTCTAATGGTTACGGTGATTTGAAGGATTTAACATTTAGAATATCCCATATGGCTGATTATACATTGGATGAAGTAAAGGATTTAATTAGTAATATAGACGATATACTTGGACTATAGTGAGGTGATAACATGGTAAAAATATTAGCCACTGATGGAATGGATAAATCAGCAATTGATGAACTGACATCATTGGGTCATGAAGTTGTTGAACAATTTTATGATATTGATGATCTAAAGAATGCAGTTAAGGAATACGATGTTATGGTAGTTAGATCTGCAACTAAGGTTAGAGTCCCTGTTATCGATGCTGCAGCTGAAGGAAAAAGGCTAAAGATGGTAATCAGAGCTGGAGTTGGCGTTGATAACATAGATGTGGAGTATGCTGAAAGTAAAGGTATAATGGTTAGAAATACACCAAACTCCAGTAGTATTTCCGTTGCAGAACTTGCTTTAGCCCATATGTTCTCATTGGCTAGATTCGTAGGTATATCCAATGTGACAATGAGAAATGGACAATGGAATAAAAAACACTACACAGGTATCGAACTTATGAATAAAACATTAGGTTTGGTAGGTTTTGGAAGGATATCTGTTGAACTTGCCAAAAGAGCTCATGTTCTTGGAATGAAGGTAGTTTATACCAATAGAAGTGGCCCAAAGGAAGGATATCCTGATTTTAAGTATATGGAATTTGAAGAACTTCTTAAGGTTTCTGACTTTGTATCTATTCATACTCCAGCTACAGAGGATGGATCTCCATTAATTGGTAAATCTCAGTTGGATATGATGAAAGAAGGGTCATATCTTATAAACTGTGCTAGAGGTGGTGTAGTTGATGAGGATGCATTGTTAGATGCTCTTAATTCCAATCATCTTGCTGGTGCAGGAATAGATGTCTTTACCGTTGAGCCTACTAAAAATGAAGCATTGGTAAATCATCCTAATGTATCTGTCACTCCTCATATTGGTGGATCCACAGGTGAAGCTCAAGAGAGAATCGGCGGAGAAATAGTTGAGTTAATAAAAAATAATTTCTAGGAGGTATATAATGGCAGTATTAAAACCCTTTAAGGCATATAGACCAGCACCAGAATTAGCAGATAAGGTAGCAGCACTACCTTATGATGTAATGAATTCAGATGAGGCAAGAGTAATGGTTGAAGGCAACCCCTATTCTTTTCTTCATGTTGACAAGGCTGAAATTGATCTTGATCCAAGTATTGATATCCATGATGTTGTAGTATATGAGAAGGCAAGAGACAACCTATATAAAATGATTAAAGATGGTGTTTTTATCCAGGATGATGAGGATAGCCTTTATATCTATAAGCAAATAATGGATGGAAGATCTCAAGTTGGATTAGTTGGAACAAGTTCAATTGATGATTACATTAATAATATTATTAAGAAGCACGAGTTCACTAGAGCTGACAAGGAACTTGACAGGATAAATCACGTGGATTATACCAATGCTAACACTGGTCCTATCTTTTTAACCTACAGAAAAAATGGAACTGTATCCGACTTAATTAATAATTGGATGGATAATAAGGACCCTATCTATGACTTCACATCAGATGATGGTATAACCCATACAATCTGGAAGATTGACGATAAGGGAGTAATCGATGAGTTGGTTGCCCTATTTAAAGGAATTGACTATCTTTATATAGCTGATGGGCACCATAGAACCGCTTCAGCTGTTAAGGTAGGATTGATGAGAAGAGAACTAAACAAGGACTATGATGGTTCCGAGGAGTTTAATTTCTTCCTATCAGTTCTTTTCCCTGATGAAGATTTATACATCATGGACTATAACAGGGTTGTAAGAGATTTGAACGAATATTCAACTACAGAGTTTATCGAGTTGTTAAAGGAGAACTTCTATGTTGAGGAATACGAAGGTGATGGACAGTACAAGCCTACAGAGAAGCATACATTCGGTATGTATCTAGATGATAAGTGGTATGTATTAAAAGCAAAGGAAGGATCCTTCGATCCAGAATCCCCAGTGGATAGGCTGGACGTATCAATTCTTCAGAAAAATGTTCTGACACCTCTACTTGGCATAGATGATCCAAGAACAAATGATAGAATAGACTTTGTTGGTGGAATAAGAGGATTAGCTGAGCTTGAAACAAGAGTAATGGATGGTATGAGAGTGGCATTCTCCATGTTCCCAACTAGTATTGAAGATCTGATGGCCATTGCTGATGCAGGTGAGGTAATGCCACCTAAGTCAACTTGGTTTGAGCCTAAGTTAAGAAGTGGAGTGTTTGTTCACACCTTAGATTAATAAAACTTACCCAGGATATTGCTATCCTGGGTTTTTATTTCAAGACCTCTTGAAAATACTACGTTCATGTGTGACATAGGCTATCGTACATCCTGAAGAAAGCATCTATTTCCTCAACCATCTCGCTACTTTCCTCATTCTCAATTAGTTCATTCATCTGGATTTTGTAGTCAGTAAATACTCCCCTATTTCTAAAAATATATAAGACATTTAAACCTTCATCTGGATTTTCCATGGTTGCCTTTATAAACTTCAATGGATTTCTACTATATAGCATAATGATTATATCCTCAAATATATCAATGTGTGCACCATCAGGATTAAGGTATAACTTTTGAATCCCTGAAATTTCTCTTATGTCATCTGCCTCTAACAGATATGGTTTGACTACTGAAATCATATCTTCCCTTGTAATCTCATTAAGATTACTCCAGAATATTTCTTCTATTACTTCTTCCATGCTGAGATTTTTTTTGTTGTTACTTCTTATACTATGAACAATATCCAAAATAAACCCTCCCTTTGTCATTCTATATACCCTTTGTGTTGACAATGTTAGCTTAAAAATGTATAAAGATTATAAGGGTGGTGATGTCTTGAAGAAAATAAGTATTTTAGTAGCTTTTGTGGTTATATTAGTTTTTTTTACAAATGTTTATTCCAGTCAATTGGATGAAGCCTCAATTGAAGAAATAGATAGATCTATAGTGGATCTTAATGTAGAAGAGTTAAAGATTCTAGATGAGTTATACATTATTCAACAGGATATAAATGATTTGGAAAACCAAGAAAGAAGAATAGTCTTAGAGATTGAATCTGTCCTTTTATTAATTGAAGATATTGAAGAAAATATTGAAGAAAAAACTTACTCATATAATAATAATTTAGAAATCATGGAAAGTGTTCTAAAATCCTACCAGAAGAATGGTGCCTACAATTATCTTCAACTAATTTTAAGTTCCAACGATCTTCCTACCCTTCTTAGAAGGATAAACAGTATAAGAGATATCTCTAGAAATACATCAAAACTTCTTGATACCCTCAACTTAGAGAAAGAGGAATTGATGATCCAGAAATCTAACTTGGATGAGAATTTAGTGATTTTAGATAATACCAGAAAGGAATTAGAAAAAACTATATCAAACAAAATGGAAAGTAAGGCTACCTTAGAGATTAGACTTAATGAACTTATGGATGAGAAGGATAAGTACCTTGGATACCTAGAAGAACTGAATAATCGTTGGAAAGTCTCTAAACCAGTATTTGAGGATGTAATTACTACGTTGGTAGCTATAGTAGAAACTGGAGATTTGCCAGAGGAGTTAATAGAAACAAGAATCACCTTAACTGGCGTTTTTGGTAGAATCAGTGATAATTCCCTAAATATTGCTCTAAAAGAAAAGAACCTGTCCTCTCCCTTACAGGTTAAATTCAAAAAAGATGAGATGACTCTTATGCTTGATGAGCTTAAATTAATAATTAATGGGGACCTGGAGCAAATTGATGATCAATCCTTACGTTTTAATATGACTTCTGGTCAATACATGGGTCTTAAGCTTGAGAAAAGTTCTTTGGAGGAGCTTTTTGAGTTTGGATTTTTAGAACTTAAATTCTCATCCATCCTGGGTAGAAACAAGATCAGATCAGTTAGAATCAATGATGGATATTTAGAACTTAATATTATTCCAGTACTTTTCTAGGAGGGCAAAATGATAAAATCAAGAGAGCTTAGTCTGCAGTATAAAGATGGAACTTATGGTTTGAAAAATGTAAGTATTGAAATACCAAAAGGAGAACTTGTTTTCATCACTGGTCCCAGTGGTTCTGGGAAAACCAGTTTTGTTAAATTAATTTTAGGAATGGAAAAGCTCACCCACGGAGATTTATTCGTCCTGGATTATAATATGAAATCAATTACTGATAAAGAGTTGGTTAAACTTAGACAAAGTATAGGTCCTATTTTCCAGGACTTCAAATTACTGGATGGAAGATCTGTCTGTGATAATGTACTAGTTGGTATGAGATTCTTAAATATTGATAGTGGGACTATGTATGAGAAAGCATTAATAGCCCTGGAAAAGGTAGGATTATCTCATAAAGTCCATTCAAGGGTTGAAAATCTATCCTATGGTGAAAAACAAAGAGTTGCTATTGCTAGAGCAATTGCAAGAAATCCCAAATTGATAATAGCTGATGAACCCACAGGTAATCTTGACAAGAAGAATTCCATAATCATATTTGATCTTCTTAAATCCTTCAAAGCTGAGGATACTACTGTAATAGTAACCACCCATGCAACCCACTTAATTAAGGATATTAAAGACTCATTACATATCCAGGTTGAGGATGGAAAATTGAAGTATCAGGAGGTCATCAATGATTAAGAGAATTAGTAATACAAAGTATTATTTAAGAGAAGTATCCACCCTTTTAAAAAGAGATTTATCAACCAATATTCTATCCATATTAAGTCTGGGATTCATCTTTTTTATTATTTCTCTTGTTATCTCCTTGGGTATTTCCAGTCAGTTCATGATAGATGAAATAAGTTTCCAGGCACAGATAAGTATTTATTATAATGAAAATTTCGACCCTAATCTTATCAAAGATGAACTTAAAATAATCCCTGGAGTGAATGTTATTAATTACATAAACTCAGAAGAAGCAAATGCTAGAATGCAGGAAGTTTTGGGAAGTGATAAAAGAATACTAGAACTGTTTGATCACAATCCTTTCAGTCCATACCTTGAGGTGTTTATCGAACTGGATCAATTGGATGAAATTGTTCAGAAAAGCAAAGATATACATGGAGTTGAATTGGTTAGAGATAACCAGGAAGTTCTAGACAAATTAAAGAATCTGCTTAATATTCTAACTGTTCTAGGAGTATTTATATTTATAGCCATTAGTGTGGCAACTTTGGTAATAACTGCTCACATAATTCGCCAAGGTGTATATATCAATAAAGAAGCTATAGCTACTTTGAAACTACTAGGAGCTCCTTCCTATTTTATCTATATTCCATTTGTTATTAATGGGATATTCATGACTTTATTAGCGGGAATAGGCTCAGTTGTCTTGGTATATTTTTCAAACAGCTATATATATTCTAAAATATCGGGGGTTTTGCCATTTATCATATTGCCAAAATTTAGTGCACTTATATTAACTCTTGTATTATTCAATGGTATAATTAGCATTATACTTGGATTCTTGGGTAGTATCCTAGGAATAAAGACAACGAAACTAAAATAAGGAGCTTTCAAAGCTCCTTTTAAAATAGCATCAAATATGCCACTCCCACCACTGAGACCAATGCCCCAATTATTTCTTTTGGTTTTACCTGCTCCTTGAAGATTAGAATCGAAAACGGAATAATGGTAACAGGTGTTATGGATGTCAATGTGGAGGCAATACCTGCACTGGTATATCTTAGTGCTATAAGTGAAAGGCTCACTCCTATAAATGGTCCAAATATGGATCCCATTAGAGTATGAAAAATCGCCACCTTATCTTTTATAGCCAACCTCAATTCTCCCCAACTATTTCTAAGTGTAACGAAGATTACAAAGCATGCAAATCCTGCTATTATTCTTATTTGAGTAGCTGCAAATGTATTATAATCACCAAGACCGATCTTGCTAAATATCAGCCCCATGGACTGGCCAAAGGCTCCTATAAAGGCATATGTAAGACCCCTTATCGAGTACTTTATCTTGAACTTCTTATCATTTGTGTCCTTGCTAAGTATAACGATAACTATTCCAAATATGGTTATACTCATCCCAATTATGGCAGAAGGTGAAAGGATTTCACCTAATAATAAAAATCCAATCAATGCTGTCATAGGGGGACTTGTAGCCATTAATAACATGGATACTCTAACTCCCACCTCAATATATGCTTTTAACATAAAAAAATCACCTAAAAAGAATCCAATTACACCAGATATCATAAGAAATATCCAATTATGTAATGAAGCATCTGTGGGAAACATAACACCTCTGGTTAAATATGCTGCTATACTCAAAAATGTAAACCCAAATATCAACTTTATAAAGTTAACGGATAAACTTCCAATTTTTTTACTGGCACTTCCAAAGAATATACCAACAAATGTCCAGCTAAAGGCAGTGGCCAGTGCTGCTAATTCTCCAATATTATTATGAATCATTCTTATATCCTCTTTCTAATTTCTCATATGAAAATACTATACACCTTATTTCGGCCAAAGTAAATATGAGCCCACAATTATTTGTAGACTCAAATTATTATTTAAACATTTCGTATGTTCTTACAACCAATACAGCAGCTTCTTCCCGAGTGGTATTATTAAGAGGATTTAAGTTTCCTTTTTCATCCCCTTTTAGTATTCCTTTATAATTTAAAAACATCACGCTATCATATGCATAGGCTTGAATTTCATCAGAATGATCTGTTGGTTTATAAGAGAAACTCATATTTTTATATATGGTTTTTAAGGCTCTTGTTATAATCACTGCAATATCCTGTCTAAATATTGGATTATTAGGTTTAAATGTACCATCTAAATAACCAGTTATAAACCCCATGGATGCAGCTTTCAATACATATGGATCATCAGAATCAATAAAAACCTTGGAGTTCTGTAATGGAATTTCTGTTCCTGTTTTAGATTCATAGAATCTAACAATTATTTCACTAAATTCTGCTCTAGTGACTATGTCCCTCATATTGCCTTTCATGCTATCAGTCAGCAGATTGTATTCGATACTTTTATCCAATTCTCCAATTGCCCACTGACTCGCATAACTATAAGGGTATACAAGCCCTATGTTTACTGGTGTTGAATATGAACCTCTCAAGAAGTAACTACCAAGAATATCACTCATCCTCAGTCCATTTCTCACTCTGAAGCTATAGGTATACTTCATGATATCAACGTCTTTTTCAGTATATCCTAACTCCACTGGATTTATGTTGATTTCAAAAAATCCATCCTCGCCGACTTCCAGTAAAGAGTATGAGTAAGACAAGTTTCTGGATATTACCCTTTCTCCTTCTCTAATATATATATCCAATTGATAGAAAAAATCTTTAGCTATTTCAGGATCCCCAAGAAGTATGTTGGTGGATGCCTCATTTCTCCATCTGATAAAAAATGTATTGTTATCTTCCAGCTGACCAGCTGAAACACTTCTGGGTATTCCCACCTCTATGTTCTGTGCAAATGAAATGTTTGTTATAAGCATGCTTATAATAAAAACAAATATTAAAATCCTCTTCATACTTTCCCCCTAGCCATTCTTCCATTTTTTATACAGATCTAGTTCTGTACTAATTCTCTTCAATACATATCCTAAAACCGCTGCATCATCCACAAATCCTCCAATAAATATATCTGGAATAATATCCACTGGATTAACCAGGTAAATAAGTCCTGCAATTATTGTTACAATAGTTGATACAGAGACATTTGTATACTTTTTCTTGGAAAAATCCATCACAAGACTAGTTAATGTCTTGATTTCATCTACAATGTCTGATAGCTGATTATTGTTCTTGATCTTAATGCCTGTATTAACTATTAGTTCATTTAATCTATTATTATCATCTAAATAAACTTTTGCCTTTTTATTAAGTCCTTTTATTATTTTTTTAGGTTCTACTTTCATAGCATTCACTCTTTCTATTATCGATTATATATTTTATCCATAATCTTATTATTTATGTAATCATAACCCTCATATTTATGTGGAATCATACAATTTGTACAATCCTTTATCCCGTTATTATCCATATAATTCCCTCCGCATTCTTCAAAAAAATACAAAGGACAATAACAGAACATACAGTTGAATTCCTGGGTATTCTTCGTATTATGGCATGGGAAATAATCACAATCTAAATTTCTATAATATCTAAATGAATTGTCCATTAAATCACTCCTTATCTGTAGATTATATCATAGGCTGATGCATTTTACTCAAAAAAAATAGACCAAGCCTAAGCTTGGTCTATACTATAAACTGTTATTCACTTTTCCCTACTTTAGTCCAATCTACTACATTAAACCATGCATCCACATAATCTGGTCTTAAATTTTGGTATTTTAGATAATAAGCATGTTCCCATACATCTATTCCTAGAATCGGATTTAATCCGTCTGAAATTGGATTATCCTGATTTGGTGTTGATACAACCTTTAGTTTATCGCCATCCAAAACAAGCCATGCCCATCCACTACCAAATCTTGATAATGCAGCTTTCTTAAATTCAGCCTTAAACTCCTCAAAGCTACCAAAATCTCTGTTGATCATCTCCATTAACTGGCCTGTTGGTTCTCCTCCACCATTTGGTGACATGATTTCCCAAAACATGGTGTGATTTAAATGACCTCCACCATTGTTTCTTACAGCCATTCTTATACCTTCAGGAATCCCTTCAAGATTTGTTAGAAGTTCTTCAATTGTTAATTGTTTCAAATCTTCATGACCCTCAAGGGCAGCGTTTAGGTTGTTGATATATGCCTGATGGTGCTTGGTATGGTGTATCTCCATAGTTCTAGCATCGATATAAGGCTCAAGTTGGTCATATCCGTAGTTTAATTCTGGTAATTTAAAAGTCATAAAATCTCTCCTTTATCTATATTAATAATTTGTTATCCAATTTATTATTACCCAAGATCGGTATTGATAAACATTATCATTTAATATTGTTAAGAAACCACTTCTTTTGGAAGTGGCTAATTCTCAACTATGAAATTAACTATAACATCCATTAACCCTGGATGCAGTTTGAGATTTGGCATTTGATAAGTTTTGAGGTTTTCTTCAAAATCCTCAGAAGCATCCTTAAGAACATGATTCATGCCCTGAATAATAATGGGTTCTTGACCAATACTCTCACCTAACCTATCTGCATCCTCAATGGTGATTTGAAGGTCATTGTCTCCTTGAATCACAACTACTGGAGCGTCTATTTTAGAGTATATTTCTACCGGATCATACTGAAACCAGGAAATTAGATATGGTTGAACACTTTCTCTAAACAATGCGCCATACATGGGGTCTATATTACTGACTAATTCACCATTTAATAGTCTATCCATTATGGGAAATGCCACATCGGTGATTTCCTTAGGCTGGGATGAAAGTTGCCTTTTTAGTGTATCGTATGCTGAATAACCTGCACCTGCAAGAGATATAAAGCCATCAATATCCCTTTGAGTTGCTGATACAGATGCAATTAATGCCCCTTCACTATGTCCTAGTAGATAAATTTCACTAAATCTAGTATCTGCATGAACCTTATCTATCCACAAGTTCAAATCATTAATATAGTCTTCAAATACCAGATCCTCCTCTCTTTGTACCAATGCCATGGATTCAGCAATTCCCCTTTTGTCATACCTTAAAGATGCAATTCCATTTTCAGCAAGATTTTGTGCTACCATTTTTAGGGAATTGTTTGAGCCTCCAATATGACTATTTCCATCCCTATCAGTTGGTCCTGAACCTTGATGAATAATTACTATCTTGAATGTATTTCCATCCTCGGGCAGTGTCAAAGTTCCATAAATTGTTCCACCCTCCACATCAAGGTTGTAATCCTCTTCCCTAATTCCATTACTGCTACACCCAGTGGTGACTAAAGCCAATGCTAGTATCAAGTAATAAATTCTTTTTTTCATCCTATTGTCTCCTCATATTTATAAGTAGACCCTAACCAAAATATACGGTTAGGGTCTATTCTTTATTTTATAGGTTCAAGCTTAGATGTGAAGTGTCTTAGTACTTTAGGTTCCCATGTAATTCTATATCCTTTAAGGGAATCTCTTCTCTCCTTTATTGCCTTGAGAGCTTCGACTATAACATCAAGATGTGATTGAGTATATACTCTTCTTGGCACTGCCAGTCTAGTGAACTCAAACTCAGACTCAATCTGTTCTCCTGTATCAGGATCATTACCCATCATATATGATCCTATATCACAACTTCTTATCCCTGCTTCAATGTAAAGTTCTATTGCTAATGCTTGTGCAGGAAACTCATAATATGGTATATGGGGTAATAAATGCTTTGCATCCAAGAACACAGCATGTCCTCCCACAGGAGACTGATATGCAATTCCTGCTTCATCAAGCTTTCCTGCTAAGTATTCCATCTGACCAATTCTATACTGAAGATAATCAAAATCCGTACCTTCTTGAAGACCAATTGCCATGGCTTCAATATCTCTACCAGATAATCCTCCATAGGATACAAATCCTTCATATGGTATTGTTCTCGCCTTTACAGTTTCATATAAATCTTTGTCATTCTTAACTCCAATAAGTCCACCCATATTGATAATGGCATCTTTCTTAGCACTCATGGTGAATACATCAGCATAGCTGAACATTTCTTTTGCTATATCTTTGATTGACTTATCTGCAAACCCTTCTTCTCTCATTTTAATGAAATATGCATTCTCTGCATATCTTGCTGCATCAATGCAAACAGGAATATCATACTTCTTAGCTATTTCGCTGGTCTGTTTTATGTTCTCCATGGATACAGGCTGTCCACCTGCACTGTTGTTGGTAACTGTAATTATTATCATTCCAACATTTTCTGCTCCATACTCCTGAATAAGCTTTTCTAATCTTTCATTGTCCATATTACCTTTAAATGGATGGTAATTAACAGTATCCAATGCTTCCTTAATAACACAATCGATAGCTCTAGCACCAGCTAATTCAACATGAGCTCTTGTAGTATCAAAATGCATATTGGAGATGGCAACCTTCCCTTCCTTAAGGAAAATAGGCATAACTACTTTTTCAGCTGCCCTTCCTTGATGCACTGGTTGAAAATACTCATACCCAAATATGTCCTTTGCTGATATCATTAAATTTTTATAACTTCTTGACCCAGAGTATGCCTCATCACCCACCATGATTCCTGCCCATTGGTTTGCACTCATCGCTCCAGTTCCACTGTCAGTTAACAAGTCGATGTATACATCATCTGAATCAAGAGAGAAAACATTATAATTTGCATTCTTAATCTTTTCAATTCTTTCTTCCTTTGTAAGAATTTTAATTGGTTCCACCATTTTTATCTTAAATGGTTCAGCATAATACTTTGTCATCCTTACACCTCCATAGATTTATATGATTACAGGTCACCCTTTAATCCAATTTCCTCAGCTACTTCTCTCATGGCTAATATGGTTTCATGAATTATATCCTTTAATTCCATATTCATTAACCCAGCTCCATCCTCAATCACTTCTCTGTTAACTCCAGCAGCAAATGATTTTTGCCCCCACTTCTTCTTAACACTTTTAGCTTCCATATCCATGATTGATTTGCTTGGTCTCATCAGGGCAGTTGCTGCTATCAAACCAGTTAGTTCGTCTACCGTATAAATTACCTTCTCCATAATTTCCTTTGGTTCGACATCAGTGCACAACTTCCAACCGTGACTTAATACACCTCTGATATAGTCCTCTGGCCAATTTTCATCTCTAAGTAACTGTTCAGTGATCTTACAATGTTCATCAGGATATTGGTCATAATCCAAATCGTGAATAAGGCCTATTACCCCCCACTTTTCAACATCTTCATTATATAATTTTGCAAAATGAATCATTGTTGCTTCAACTGCCAGAGCATGCTTTATCTGACTATCATTTTTTACATGCTTGTTCAATAAATCCCAAGCATCATCTCTAGTTGGTCTATAATCTCCCACCAAAATCCCTTCTTTCTGCTTTTATATTTATTTTAACCAATATGATGTAAAATTACAAGCAACGGACTTTACACCAATAAAGTCAAGAAATTGATTTCTTGAATTGGAGTGTAAACGTACTCCCCTTGCCAATCTCACTTTCAACGAAACATCTTCCACCTAAGGCTGTTACTATTGATTTTACTATGGATAAACCTATTCCAGTTCCTGCTTTCCCCCTAACATGGCTCTTGCCTCCGCGATAATATCTATCCCATATTAGATTTATCTCATCATCTGGGATTCCTTCTCCCCTATCTTTAACTGAAATACTAACCCATTCATCCTTTTCTTCTACTTTTATCTCGATTTCCTTGTAATCATTGGAATAGTTAATCCCATTGATTATAAGATTGTATATAGCTTGGATAACCTTTGATTCATCTCCTAATATAGTCGTATTCCCAGAATGAATTAGTTTAATATCAAAATTCTCCTGTTCAACAAAGTACTCAAATCTACCCAAGACTTTTTTTGCACACTGATAAAGGTCAATTGTATTTAGCTCCAATGTGATTAATCCAGATTGAACTTTGGATAAATCAAGCATATCATCCACAAAATGTGTTAATCTATCGGTTTCATCAATTATAATTCCCACATGGTAGTCCCTTTTTACCTTATCATCACCTGATATATCCCTAATCATCTCTCCATATGATTTTATTAAGGTTAGGGGTGTCTTTAAATCATGTGTCATGTTTGCCATAAGATCTTGTCTTAATTCCTCAGTCTTGTTCAACTCCTTTGCCGTCTTATTCAAGGTCTCTGCAAGATTGTCAATCTCAGTGTAATAACCTTTGTCAAACTGGATGTTATAATTACCCATCATAAGGTTTTTTGCCTGATCAGTTATCTTTACTATTGGATTACTTAGCTTCCTGGAAATTATATAGCTAAGTCCTATAGCCAAAAACAAGGATAAAATAGTAATTATAACAAGCTGATTCTGGAGTACGTTCACGGTTGAATCAATTGGATCTAGGATAGTATTAATATATAAGAAATAATTTGACCCTTGCTCATTTTCAAGAATTGCACCATAAGTCAATATTGGATATTCAATTCTGTGATCACTTCTTGTATATAAAGTAGTCCTATCATCGGATTTGTATAGGTTTGTCAAGAGTTCGGAAAACATGTTGGACTCCAGTCTGGGTTGTCTTATAATATCAAAGAAATCCAATGGGAAAATTAGCCTTCCTGTCTCATCGAGAATATTAATAGAAATTCCCTCCAAAAAGGCCTTTTCCACCAATTGATTTTCAAATTCCTCACTATTGTATTGCCCCAGTAGTTGATCCCCAATCTTTTTAATTTCTCTCATCTTCATATTTTCGTAAAAACTATTTATAAATACAATTTGCAAAAGCCAGAGAATCACAATAATAACGGAAGCAAAGGCAATAAAATAGGACCAAAGTTTAAAATTCAAAGTTCTTTTATCTAATTTTGATGTTCCCATACCATTCACTAACCTTTATATTCAAATTTATAACCTACTCCCCTAAGGGTGACTATATAATCCCTGTAGGGTTCAATATTATTTCTAAGCATCTTTATATGGGTATCTATGGTTCTATCATCTCCATAAAAATCATATCCCCACACCTCTTTAAGGAGTTTTTCCCTTGACATGGCTTTATTCTTATTCATTGCCAGATAAACCAACAACTCATACTCCTTTGGGGTGATGTCTATTTTCTTATCATCCACGTATACATCCATACCATCCAGATCGATTTTAAGTCCATCAAATTCCAATTTTTTGTTATTCTCCATAGATTTACTTCTGTTGATTATAGCATTGATTCTTGCCATAACTTCCTTAGGTGAGAATGGCTTTACAACATAATCATCCACACCTATTTCAAATCCAAATAATTTATCATACTCCTCACCTCTTGCAGATAGCATTAATATGGGAGTTTTGAATTTCTTTCTGATCTCCTTAACTGCTGAAAACCCATCAAGTTTGGGCATCATAATATCCATTATTATAAGGTCATACTCATTTGTATTAGATTTCTGTATGGCTTCCATACCATCTTTTGCCTCATCTACCATGTAGCCTTCAAACTTGGCATATTCCTTTATTACTTCCCTAATTCTTTCCTCATCATCAGCAATTAGTAATCTAATCATGCTTCTCACCTCATTTCTAGAATACCAAATTAAAGTGAAATATATGTGAAATCATTGGCTTATTTTAACTTTAAAATTTCTTCGTTTACTTTTTTAAGAACCTCTCCAGCTTTACCAATTATTACCATATCGAATTTCTTCTTTACTTCATTCTCATTATTGATATAAACCACTTTCCCAGATGTTCTTTTGTGAATACCAGCAGCTGGATATACGGTTAAACTGGTTCCTATAATTAAAACTAGTTCCGCTTTTTTAACTTCCTCAATTGATTTCTCCAACTCATAGACTGGCAAAGCTTCCCCAAATAAAACAATTCCCGGTCTAAGCTTTCCCCCACAACTATTACATGGTACTCTATTAATGAAGTCATCTCTAGTAGCTTCCCTACCACAGGAAAAACACCTGAACTCTCTTATGGACCCATGAATATTTAGTACATTTTTACTCCCTGCCTTCTTATGAAAATCATCTACATTCTGTGTGATAATAGACTTAACTAAACCATCATCTTCCCAATTTGAAAGTATATAATGCCCTTCATGGGGTGTAGCTGTTGTATTTGATTTTCCTCTTAATGTATAAAACCTATGGAAGTTATCATAGTCATTTATTAAAGCATCAATTGTGGCTACCTTCATGGGATCAAACTCTTTCCATATTCCTGTAGGCGATCTGAAATCAGATAATCCACTTTCAGTGGACATTCCAGCACCTGTTAATACTACTGTGTATTTTGAATCTAGTATTTCCTTAGCTAATTCTCTGAATTGATAATTAATCATTTTATCCACTCCTTGAATATATATTAGCAAATAGGAAAAAAATAGACAACAACCCAAAAGGGCTATTGTCATTAAAGTCTTTCTTCTATTTCATTAATCTTTTCTTTCAAATTATCAATAGAAGGTAAATACATGTCCGCTCCAACTATATTTAAAGCTTCCCTTTCATTTTCTATTCCCCTACCCCCAATTAATATCAAAGGTGTCCTGGAAGATAATTCAAGCTTTAATGCTTGTACCAGATAACTACAGCTATTTGTTCCCCCTGGTGTGAGTATTGATAGTACTATTAAATCTGGTTTTCTCTCTCTTATAACTCCTATCAAACTATCTAGTGGAATACTTCTACCTATATAGATTATCCCCCATCCTTTTCTCCTGAAGAACTCTGCTGCCATCTTTAAACTCAAAGTATGTTCCTCTCCACCTGGTACCATGAATAGTGCCTTATATACCTTCTCCTCCTTGACCGGTTCAACCTCTGATAGGTAATCAAGAAGTTTTTCTATTAATGCTGAAGAATAATGTTCTTGTGCTATTGAAATCTGATTTCTCTCCCATAGATCTCCTATCTTCCTTAGAGCTGGAATAAATATTTGTGTTATTATTCTTAGAAGATCAATTCCTTGGGTATGAGCATTCTTAATTAGTTGCTTAGCATTGTTTGAATCACCTATTATCAGGTAGTTAACAAAATCATCAACTAACTCATCATTTTCTAGAATAAAGTCATATTTTTCCTTAGATTCATTAAGATCAATTCCCAATAGAAAATCTAAACTTATCTTAAGATACTCAGAGATTTCTTTTAATATTTCATTTCCTGGAAATCTTATATTATTCTCATAATTAGCAATTGTAGATTGAGCAACTCCTAACTTTTGGGAAAGTTCCTTTTGTGTAATTCCTTTTTTTATTCTAGATTTTTTTAACCTTTCACCAAAGCTGCTCATCATTTCACCAACCTTATCCGAATATTTTCTTTCTTAAAGATACAAATGCTACTAAAGCTATTATACCTAACCCAAATATTGGAGTCAACTCACTTGAGCCTGTTCTTGGTAGTACAACTTCTGCTTCTTCAGCACTCAGTACAAAATCAGCTGGTACTAATACTGAATCTATTACGTGGATTACTCCATTTGTTGCTTCAATATCAGCTATTACTACATTAGATTCGTTGATTTTAACTCCACCAGTAAGGTCAACTTTTATAGTATCACCTTTAAGTGTTGGTGCTTCCATGCCATTTACCAAATCAGTGCTCATTACTTTACCTGATACTACGTGGTATAGTAATACTTCACTTAGTTGTGGGTGTGCCAATAAATCTGCTGCTGTAATTTCAAGTTGTGATAGTAGTGCTGCAAATGCTTCATTTGTTGGTGCAAACACTGTAAATGGTCCTTCACCTTGTAATGCTCCCACTAATTGTGCTTGTGTTAATGCTGCCACTAGAATACTGAAGTCTTCATTTCCTACTGCTATATCTACTATATCTTGATCTTGTGCAAATACTGGGATGTTAATTAATAATACTAATGCTAATAAAATACTAAATACCTTTTTCATGATAATCCTCCTCTAAATTTTTATATTTTAATTTCATATTGTGTTCTGTGAGATAACAATATCACGTTATGCAATTTATGTCAATACTTATTTTAAAAATATATTTCATTTTGTGAATTTTATTGGCATAAAAAAACTCCCTAACCTAAGTTAAGGAGTTTTGAACTGTTTTTAGAAGAAGAATGACATTACAAATACTACAGCCATTGCTGCTAAACTACCTAATGCAGTTGGTATTGATACAACATCAAAACCTTGTCTCATTGGAAGGTCCCCATTAGATTTAAGAACTACCCAGAAATGACTTGCATTAGCATGATAGAAGAATGAAGATCCTGCTGCTATTGCCAATGTTGCAATAACTGGTGATAATCCCAATGATGGCATTAATGGTAATATTATTGCTGAACCTGTTAGTAGTGATACAGTTGCAGAACCATTAGCTACTGAAAGTAATAATGATACAAGGAATGGTATAAATACTGCCGGAAGTGCTGTTGTGGCAATTAAATCTCCCAGATAAGTACCTACTCCAGAAGCTCTTAAAACTGCTCCGAATGCTCCAGCAGCTCCAGTTGCCAATATAATAAATCCTGACTTCTCAACTGATATATTCAACCATTTTTGCCATACTGTCAAACTAATGTTTTCTTTATCCATGAATAAAGCTATTACAACTCCAACGAATAATGCAAAAATTGGATGTCCAATGAAACCTAGAATTGGCTTTGCAGCTGATTCAGCTTCAATGAATAATGTGCCAAAAGAGTTGATACAGATTAATAATACTGGAACTAAAATACTAGCAAATGCCATTCCAGCATGTGGTAGTGGTCTTCCATCTGGATTACTAAGTTCGAAGTTACTGTCATCAGCTAAATCCACGTTTTCCATTACTGCAGGTTCTGGATACTTGTTTAACATATACTTACTATTACACCATGCACTTCCGACAAAAGTATAAGCTGCTGATGTAATAAGCCCAAGTACGATCATAAAACCTAAGTCTGCTCCAAGAGTTCCTGCTGCTGCTATTGGACCTGGTGTAGGAGGAACCATTGTATGCGTTGCCATGATACCTGCATTAAGTGCTCCAAGTAATGCAACTAGCGGAATACCACCACGTGCTGATAGTGCTCTAGCTACAGGTGACATGATTACTATTGCTGAGTCGGAGAATACTGGAATTGATACCAAGTATCCTGTAAGTGCCATGGCAAGCTTGGAATTCTTTCTTCCTACCCACTTTAGGATAGTATTAGCCAATACCATTGCTCCACCTGTTTCTTCAAGAATAACTCCAATGGAACAACCTAGAATAATTACAATACCAATATTCCCTATTGTACCTCCGAAACCTCCTGTAACTGTTGGGAATACATCCTTAATTGGGAATCCAAATCCAAATGCTGCTAAAACTGCTACAATTATAAGTGCGAATACTGGGTGAACCTTAAGCTTCATAATTGAAAATACCAATAAAACAATACTAAGAATCATTACTATCAGTGAACCTAAACCTGCTTCCATTAAACTAATCCCCCTTGTTATGTAATTTAAAAACCTTTCGTCACCAAGGCTTAAGCCAGGTAACAATGCCTAATTATATGTCACTATGATGTCTACTATTTTTCACCTCCTTGCTTAATTAAAGACATCAAACTAAAGCCATATTAAATGGCTATATGAACTAATCTAAATCCCCTATGATTTATTAAATTGTTTCCTTATCAAACATAATCAATGCGATGTATTCAAGATCATCTTCACCGATGTTTTCGATGGAGTGGAATTGACCATTTCTAGTTAGAATAGAATCCCCTGGATTAAGCTCGGTAAAATCACCATTATCATCCACCTTTGCTTTACCACTTAGGATATAATAGACTTCAAAGTCTCCCTTGTGAGTATGATTTCCAATGGAGCTACCTGGTTTTAGAATACTCTTTACAAAAAGTCTCCCAGCTCCTGCAGAATCATCCTTTTCTAAGAAATGTATATTTGTTAGGGTTCCTTTTCCCCCTAAAAATTCATTATGTACATCAACCTTCATGTCATGTGATCTTCTAATCATGTCTGCCTCCCGATTTGATATTTTTTTAACAATCCCGTATAAAAATTTTCCGCTGTCACTCTCCAATAAAATTACAGCGTTAAATTTTCTCTTACCTACTTACTTAGGGTCAAGTTTTACTATTGTTAATTCATATTTTAACATGTTAAATCATTTTATGCAAACGTTTTTAAACAAATATTAATATCTTGATTTTGGTTTGTTTGTTAACTGAAAATATGATATTATTTAACAATAGATATTCATATATCTATCAATTCATCATCTTCAGTACATCATTAAATTTCGAGACTAAAAACAATGCTTTATTGCAAGCTAGTTCAGCTAAACAGTAAGATATGATTGTAGTTTTAAATTTAGTATTCTGAAGATTTTTTAATTTACATATGGGAGAAAAAATTATGATTAGAAGATTTAAAGAACAACTCTTAATGTTTATAATACTACTTGCCTTTTGGTTAATACTATCACCAGCAATCACCATAGAATCCATAATTACTGGTACTATTGCTGTTGTTTTTGTGATTGCATTTTCTAAGGAATTAATTCTTTCAGAAAAGGAAAGTCCACTTTATTCACTTAAAAAGATACTCCTGCTGTTAAGCTATATTCCAGTATTGGTACTGGAAATTATAAAGTCTGGCTTGGATGTGGCTAAAATAGTATTAAATCCTAAAATGCCAATTAATCCAGGATTTACAATTATAAACGTGCCATTGAAAATGGATTTCACTAAGGTTTTATTTGCCAACTCTGTTACCTTGACCCCAGGAACACTTACAGTGGATGTTATCGATGATACTTATATAATCCATCATCTTACTGATGAAGCTTCCAAAGGACTTATAGATAGTACCCTGGAAAATTATGCAAGGAAATTGGAGGAATAGGCTAGATGAATTCAATTATTTTAGGTGTTCTTATTTTTTTAAGCTCTCTGGCATTCTTTGGTCTTTATATTGCATACAAGGGGCCTGATGCTGTTCATAGAGTAATAGCTATTAATGTTATTTTTACTAAATCAACAGTGATGATCGTATTGCTATCAGTTTTAACTAACCAATATTCCTTTGTAGATGTGGCTTTAGTCTACGCACTTATGGGCTTTGTAGCTACAGTAGCTGTATCTAAGTATTTGGAAAAGGGAAAACTTAAATAGGAGGTTTCACATGTTATTCGTACATATTTTATCTACTATAATGCTCCTAATTGGAAGTTTTTTCTTTTTGGTTGGGACAATAGGATTAATAAGAATGCCCGATGTGTACTCAAAAATGCATGCTACAACAAAGTGTGACACATTGGGAGCAGGATTTATAATGGCAGGACTTATGCTTTTGACTGGATTTAGTGGTGTAACCATTAAGTTACTATTAATAATAGTATTTATTTGGTTAACCAATCCAACTGCAGCTCATATCATTGCAAAAGCAAATTATAGAAAGAAATAGGGGGTTCATATGATTGTTTTTAATGTTTTACTAATAGTATTACTGATTGTATGTGCCATTGCAGTTGAGAGAACTAAGGATTTATTAAGCGCATTAATAATATTCGGTGCATACAGTGCCATAATGGCTCTTTTATGGCTGTTATTAAATGCGCCAGATATAGCGATGACAGAAGCTGCCGTAGGAGCTGGAGTTACAACTATTCTATTTGTAGGTGTTCTGTCAAAGACAAGGAGGAATGAAGATTGAAAAAGTTAATTTTTGCTTTGCTCCTTTGTGGATTGCTTTTTATCTTGATAGCAGGAATTTTAGAAATGCCTGCTCTGGGAAGCATAGATAATCAATCTTATAATGAAGTTGCCCACTATTACATTGATAATTCCATTAATGATACAAATGCTCCCAATATGATATCTGCTATAATGACTGATTACAGATTTTTTGATACTTTGGGTGAAACCATCGTTTTATTCACTGCAATCACGGTTGTTATTTCAGTAAGAATCATAGCAGCTGGTAAATCACACTATATGAAGGGAGATGATATAGATGGATGATTTGATTGTAAAGGTTATCAGTAAAATCATTATTCCCTTCATGCAAGTCTTTGGGATATTTGTTATTATGCATGGTCATTTATCACCTGGAGGAGGATTTGCAGGGGGATCTATACTTGGTGCAAGTTTAATATTACTCACTTTGGCATTCGGATTAAAGGAAGCCAAGAGAAAAATGCCCCATACTATATCTAAAATTGTAGAAACTGGTGCAATTCTATTAATTGTATCATTGGGATTGTTTGGAATACTATCAGGATATAATTTTTTAACAAATGGTGAAGCTGGATTCCACTTGGGTAGAACTGGTGAAATAATTAGTGCAGGTTTTATACCCATTGCGACTTTAGCCATAGGACTAAAGGTTGGTAGTACATTAATAACCCTTTTCCATACCATTATTGAGGAGGATTAGTATTGGAACTAATTAAGGAGTTACTTGATCATATTAATTATGTGGGCTCTGCTACACTTTTTGTAATTGGCCTATATACAGTGCTTACCCACTCGAATCTTCTTAAAAAGGTTATCGGTATAAATATAATGGAAACCTCAATTTTCCTATTTTTTGTATCAATAGGTTATATTTCTGGTGGAATAACACCTATAATCATACCTGGAAGCGAGGATATAATCTATGTGAATCCATTACCCTCAACCCTTATCCTAACAGGCATTGTAGTTGCACTAAGTATTACAGCCTATTCATTAAGTCTAATCATGAGACTTTACAAGGAATATGGGACTCTTGATATGGACAAGATCATGGAATTAAGGAGTGATGGACAAGATGAATAGTATACATTACCCAATTATTATTATGCTTTTGTTTCTAATTGTTGGGGTATCAAATCCAGTTATAAAGAAAAAGTTCGATAATATTGAGAAATCCATATTGATGTCCACATTTTTTGTGGCTATAGCACTGGCATTTTATACTTTCTTATATGTTAACATAGAGGGGCCATTTTTCTATAACTTTGGTAACTGGGGTAGGAAATTTGGTATCGAGTTTGCTATAGATGGTTTTTCATCTCTTTTATCTCTATTGATTTTAATCTTATCAGCAATAATAGTATGGTATTCATTTAGAGATATTGGTCATGAGATGGATGATGAAAACTTCATCAGCTATTATACAATTGTTTTTTTACTTATCTTCTCCATGTTGGGAATAACTTTTAGCAATGACTTGTTTAATATATATGTTTTTATGGAAATACTATCCTTAACATCATGTGGAATAATCTCAATTAAGCATAAAAGGGTTAATTTTCTAGCCTCTTTTAGGTATCTGATCTTAAACACCCTAGGCTCCTTGTCATTTTTCTTTGGGATTGCTCTGTTATACATGGTAACAGGACACTTAAATATTGTAGAAATGAACATTGCCATTCAGGAAGTATGGCAGGTTACACCCACTAATATATTATTGGCAACTGGATTTATGTTCATTGGATTGGCAATAAAATCAGCACTATTCCCAATGCACGTATGGTTGCCAGATGCTCATTCCAGTGCACCTTCACCTTCTAGTGCATTACTTTCTGGATTGGTTGTTAAAGTTTACATATTTACCATGGCAAAAATAGTATTCAATGTACTTGGAAAAGAAATATCCCAAGCTTTGGATATTGATTTATTCTTAAGTATATTTGCAGCAATAAGTATGATTATGGGTTCAATATTTGCAATAGCTCAAAAGGACATAAAGAGAATGTTGGCATATTCATCTGTGGCTCAGATCGGATACATGTTCTTAGGTATTGGTATTGCAACAGAATTAGGATTGGCAGCTGGATTTTTCCATATATTCTCCCATGCGTTAATGAAGTCTGCCCTGTTTCTGAGTGCGGGGGCAATTATCTATAAAAAAGATCTGAGGGATATATCTAGATTTGATGGATTGGGATATGAACTCCCCATTTCCATGAGTGTATTTACCATAGCTGCCCTTGGAATGATTGGGATTCCAGGAATAGTTGGTTTCATGAGCAAATTCTATCTAGCTGAGGCTGTTATATTAGCAGGCAAACCATATTATGTCGTCGTAATACTACTTAGCTCTTTCTTAAATGCTGTTTATTACTTGCCTATAATAATATCTGCATTTATTAAGAAGGACCCTGATAGGGAGAAAATCCTTGAGATTGATGACATCCCCAGATCCATGTATACATCAATGATAATTATTGGGTTCTGTATGATATTATTTGGAATGTTCCCAAACCTATTAATGAATACAATTATAAATGTAGTACCTACTTTTATAAACTAGGCAAAATCAATTTGAGGAGGATAAGTTATGAGTAATCTAGATTTCAGTAAGAACGATAGTTCTTTCTCATCAAATTTAAGATTTCTATCTGTTCTATTTACTGGATTCTTTTTAGGAATTATATTCACAAAAACCATTGGTCGGGAAATTCTAATATTATTTACAACCAGTAATCTTATTCCTGGGATAATACTTGCTGTTATTTTTACTGGAGCAATAATCTCAGCAATTGTCTCCTTAAAAAAGGAAGAATCAAGAGATGTTGTATTATTGTATGTGAATTTATTTGTAGTTGGTTTAGTATTCTTAATGTTACCACACATCATCGAAGGAAATGATATGACCCTTAAATTGTCCAATGTATTGGGTTTTGGTATTGCATTTAGGGTTAATGCATTAACCCTGTATATGCTGATTATAGCAAGTCTACTATGGTTTATGGTAACTCTATATTCCCATTCATACATGAATAAGAAGGAAAAATCAGGTGGTAGATTCTACTTCTGGTTTATGGTTGCTTATGGTGGTGCAATGGGAGCTATTATGGCTGATTCACTAATAACCATGTTTTTGTTCTTTGAGATCATGTATATAAGCTGTTACTTTTTGGTGGCTCACTCTGCTACTCCTGAGGCAATCAAAGCAGGTTATAGATACATATTTATGGGTGTTGTAGGTGGATTATCCATGCTTTTAGCTGTAATCATTCTACATGTTAATACAGGGACTTTTGATCTAATGTCAATGAGTAATTACATAGTCTTATCCAGTGATGGTACTGGTAGAATGCTTTTAGTGGCATTGATATTCATGTTAATAGGATTTTCAATAAAAACTGCAATCTTTCCACTACATTTTTGGCTTCCAGGAGCTCATTCATCTGCTCCTGCACCTGCAAGTGCAATCCTATCAGGATTGATTATTAAAGTATATGTCTTTTCACTTATCAAGTTCCTATATGTGGGTTTAGGATTGGAGATAGTTCAATTCTTGCGCTTGCCGGAGTTCCTTCCTTACTTAGCTTCTGTAGGAATGATAGCTGGATCCGTATTTGCACTTAGACAGAAAGAATTAAAGAAGATGTTAGCATATTCCACAGTGGCTCAGGTAGGATATATGATTCTAGGTATAGGACTTTCAAATCCCTTAGGAATTTCAGCAACTCTATTCCATATACTGACCCATATGATCACAAAGTCTGCTTTGTTTCTATGTGCAGGTGCCATGTATTATCATACTGGCAAGAAAGATATAGGTGATTATAAAGGTATTGCATGTAAAATGCCAGTGACTATGGGAATATTTACCTTAGCAGCCCTATCAATGATTGGAATTCCAGGACTTGTTGGTTTCATGAGCAAGTGGTACTTAAGTATCGCTGCCATAGATGCTGGAATGCCTTATTTCGTAATAGTTTTACTAATTAGTTCATTCTTAAATGCAATGTATTATCTGCCAATTATTATTAATGCATTTTTAATAGAACCAGAAGATGGACAGACCTGTTTCTTAAGGGATCCAATTCCGAATAATATGCTATTCCCCCTTGTGGGACTTGGAATAGGTTTGATATTCTTTGGAATCTTCCCTAAAATGGTGGTTTCCATCTTTCAAATGGGCATAACATTTATGTAGTTTCCTAAGGAGGTTTAGTATGGAACATAATAATATGAATATACAAATAAGCAATCATATAGATGAACATGGTCCTAAGGGAAACTTAGTGCTTTCAATAGTTATTGGAATTATAACCCTTTTATCATTATTTATTACTCTAAATGTCGTATCGGGAAACTTCCCTGGTTTAGGATTCTGGCTAAATGCTAGATTTGGGAGTAATCCATATCTTCCTATAATAATAACTTTACTACCCTTAACTGGGCTTATAAGTAGTGCTGTTGGAATTAGAAATGAGAAATCAAGGGATTATTTAAACTTAGTCACAAACCTTATAGTTTATCTTCTTTTGCTATCTATTCTACCCACGGTTATCCATCAACCCATATCCATAAGGGTTGCAGATTTATTAGGTTATGGTTTGTTTTTTAAAGTTGATTTATTTGGGATTATCGTTGCTGTATTGGCTGCTTTAATTTGGTTATTGGTTTCTATATATGCACCAGACTATATGGACCATGAAACCAGAAGAAATAGATTTTATCTCTTCTTATCAGTAACCTATACAGGTATTTTAGGTACTGTTCTTAGTGGAGACTTATTCACAACCTTTCTATTCTTTGAAATCATGACATTTAGCTCATATTTATTGGTTGTACACACTGAGACCAAAGAAGCGTTAAATGCAGGAGATAGTTATATATATATGGGTATTATGGGAGGATTGAGTATACTACTTGGAATTATATTGTTGTTCGTTAATTCAGGTTCACTGGAATATTCATCTCTAGCAGGTGTATTAAAAGATATGGGGAATCAAGGTTATTTCATAATGACATTATTCGTTGTTGGATTTGGTGTTAAGGCGGGAATGGTTCCGCTGCATATATGGCTTCCAAAAGCCCACCCTGTAGCTCCTACCCCAGCCAGTGCTTTACTATCGGGAATTATGGTAAAAATTGGAGCTTATGGTATATTAAGAACTATTATAAGCTTCACTTTTCCTTCAGTGGATTTATCTTCCAACTATGAACTTTGGAGTGTATCCCAATCCTTAGGCTCTGTTATTATTTGGTTTGGTATTGGAACAATGGGAATTGGAATATTCTTAGCAATGCAGCAGAATAATATAAAGCGAATGCTTGCTTACTCCACAGTAAGCCAAATGGGCCTTATTATAGCTGGGATAGGAGTAACCTCCTATCTTGGATTAAAAGGTGCCATGGGCTTCTCAGGGGCCTTATATCACGTTATAAACCACGCACTATATAAAAGTCTTCTATTTATGGTGGCAGGGGCGGTATATCTTAAAACTCATACCCTTGATATAAGAGAAATGGGTGGATTATGGAAGAAGATGCCTATTGCTTTTATAGTTAGTACCATCGCTGTCCTTGGAATAACTGGAATGCCTTTTTTCAATGGTTATGTAAGTAAAACATTAGTGCACCATGGAATAGCTGAAGCTCATTACTATGGTGAGGCTATATTTAAGGTGGCTGATTATCTTTTTATCTTTTTTAGTGGAGGAACAGCCTGTGTTTTATTCAAGTGGACCTATGGTATTTTTTTTGGTGAACTAAAGGATGAAAACAAGCAAATCACAGAAGGCTTCAAGGCTTTACATGTTCCCATGATGATAATTGCCCTAATAATAATTGGGATTGGATTTTTTCCTTACTTCCTATTAAATACCCTTATAATACCAACAGCAAAGATTTTCACCTTTGACTCTGAATTTATCTACAAATACATAGAAGGTATTAATATCTATATTATCAAAGATCTAATGGGTATTGTTTATGTTTATATAATAGGTATGGTGTTATTTGTCCTTGGAATAAAAGGTCCACTATTTAACTTAAGAGCACCCAAGTGGTTGTGTATTGAAGGTTTAGTTACCTATCCAGTAAAGAGAATAGCTCACTTTATTATTGATTTATATTGTCGAATACCAAGCAAAAGAAAAGAGAAGGTGTGTGTAGCACCTCCTCCCAAGCCAAAATATGATGAACTTGTTGAACACGAATCCATTATTCACAAATTTGTTGAATTTGTTGATAAACAAGTATGCAAACTGGAGATGCCCTTTATAAAAAGTGATGTTTTACTTTATTCCATGCTACTGACATTTGTTCTATTATTCTTCTTTATAGTTAAGTAATTATAAAAGCAATTACCCTGTTGGCATAAAGTTAACCAACAGGGTATATTTATTTTTTGAAGAATTTACCCATTAATTTTCCCACATCATCCACTATACTTCCATCATTATCAGCATCTAGGAATTTCTCTGCCATATCCATCATTCCACCTTTTGCCGACTTGCCTAAGGCATCTGTTATTAGGTTTGAAACATTATTGCTGTCTATTTTTCCTTGCTTTTGTTGTTGTCCAAGGGTTCCCATTAATAAAGGAGCAAGTTGACTTAGTATATCATTTACTTGTTCTCCCTTAAGTCCTGTCTCCTTGGCTAAATTATTCTTGACATTATCTTTTTTACCTGAAAGAATGTGTCCTAATATTTTTTCTCCATCCTTCATGTTAATCTTTGAAGGATCTTTTATCATTTCCTCTACATCATCATCCTCATGCTGTTTTAGTGCATTTAGAAGCGATTCCGCACCTTTTTGGTCACTGATATTACCCTTCATTGCTTTCATTATTGTTGGCAAACCCATGTTAATCAGTTTATCAACCTGATTAGGATCCACCCCTGATTTCTTCCCTATTCCTTCCATCATATCCTTATTCCCCAATAAATTCATCAGATCCATCATATCCATTGCAAGAAAACCCCCTTTAAATCTTAATAGAATTAAGACCTATTGGCGATTTCCAATAGGTCCATAGTGCAAATATTATCTTTGAGATTTATCATAAGGTATACCTTCTGCCTTTGGTGCTCTTGACTTTTTAGAAGTTAAAGCCAATACCAACATGGTGGCTAGATAAGGTAGCATCTTATAGTATGTCTGATTTATACCTAGGTTAAACAAAAATGGTATAAGGGAAACTGAATATGCCAAAGTTCTTAGAAAGGCAAAGAACAATGCAGCAAACATTATCCTAATAGGTTTCCACTGTCCAAAAATCATAACCGCTAAAGCTAAAAATCCAAATCCTGCAACTCCTGTATGACCGTTGACATTTCCATCCATTACTCCAACAGAATAGAAATACCCTCCAATTCCTGCCAGAACACCTGATATACTTACACCAGCATATCTCATTTTATAGACATTAATTCCCACTGAATCCGCTGCGTGAGGATGCTCTCCACAGGCTCTTAATCTTAATCCAAATCGAGTCTTGTATAATACAATTGTTGCTATGGCAAGAAAAACGAATCCTATGATTACTGTCAAATAAGTTCTCTGAAAGAAAAGTTGCCCAATTACTGGTATATCTCCAAGAATGGGGATCTCTCTAATATAGAAGTTCTTGTTTGTTGTTATCCCATCACTGTTAAAGAACATCTTTGAGAATAATAATACTGCAGCAGGAATCATCATATTCAAAGCGGTTCCTGAAATAACCTGATTTGCCTTCATTGATACTGCTGCAAATGAAAGTAACAATGAATATAGGAAACCTGCTATTCCAGCAATTAACATCCCAAGTAATAATATTGTCTGGGGACCCATACTTGTGCCCTGTACATTGTATACAAACAACGCTCCAAAGTATGCACCAAATAACATTATCCCCTCTAAACCAATATTTATAACCCCACTTCTCTCACTGAACATCCCACCAAGGGCTACCAACAGCAAGGGTATTGCAACAGGAAGCATGTTTTGAACTAAATAGTAAACTATATCCATTATTCTGCCTCCTTTGCAACTTTATTTTCTTTATTCTCTTTCTTTCCAAATTTACTTTTAATAAACTTACCCGCTGATGATTTCATTATCATAGCAAAGGCTGAGAAATAGATAATAACAGCAATTACAACATCGATGATTTCAGGTTTATAGCCGACTAAACTAGTTAAGGTTCCACCTCTTTGTATGTGAGAGATAAATACTGCCGAGAAAATTATACCCAGTGGATGGGAGTGTCCAAGTAGAGAAACTGCTATCCCATTAAATCCATTGGCTGCTATTATATTAATTGGCTCATAAGT
Organism: Bacillota bacterium; assembly: GCA_030602225.1. GTDB lineage: Bacteria > Bacillota > Clostridia > Tissierellales > Tissierellaceae > Gudongella. Next base: position 71,373 of record JAUWAD010000002.1, read on the forward strand.
CATACTACTTCCTACTATTCCAGAAGGTGCAAGAATTAAAAATGCTCCTCCTAATCCAGCGAGACCACCTGATATAGCCATAGCCAAAACAATATTCTTCTTACCCTTCATACCAGCATATTCGCTGGCGTGTTTGTTAAAACCAGTGGCTTTAAGCTCATATCCAAATGTGGTTTTCTGTAAAACAATATATAGAATTATTGCAATCAATATTCCAATAACTATTCCAAAATTAACATTTGACCCAGATATTCCCAAGGATGGTATCTGAGCACTCATGGGTACATACCTGGTTCTAGTGGTGGATGATACATAGATGGTGGCATTTGACTGGATCCACATGTCAACTAAGTACATTCCAATATAATTGAACATAATGGAGGTGATTACTTCGTTTACATTTAGAAATGCCTTGAAAAATCCTGGTATGAAACCCCAGATCATACCTCCTACCATTCCTGCTAAAATAGCCACCATCCAATGAATTCCATTGGGTAGCTGCCACATAAATGCTACATACAAGGCAAAATACAATCCCATTGTATATTGACCTGATGCACCGATGTTGAAAAGCCCCATTTTAAAAGCAAATCCAACTGCAAGGCCAGTCATTAAAATTGGTGTTGCAAAATAAAAAACATCTCCTATTCTTCCAAGTCCACCTAAAACAACAAATCTAAATCCAGCTAAGGCACTTCCTGGATTGGCAAAGAGCATTACCATGAATCCAAATATAAGTCCCAATACGATAGCCATTAAAGCAGAAGTGAAAGAGGAGTATCCCTGAAGTTGAGTAATTTTCTTAATGTCAAATTTAGTTTTCCTTGGTGCTCCCTTTTTATCCTTCATTTTTAATCTCCTTTGATGTATTTCTCTTTGCTCCAGACATATAAAGACCTAATTCCTGAACATTGGTCTCCTTAGGATTTAGCTCACCAACTATCTCTCCTTCATAAATCACCAGGATTCTATCACTGACATTCATAACTTCATCCAACTCCAGTGATATAAGCAATACCGCTTTCCCTGCATCCCTTCTATCAACCAATTGTTTGTGAATGTATTCTATTGCTCCAACATCTAGGCCTCTTGTTGGTTGAACAGCTACTAGTAACTCATGCTCTTTATCAATTTCCCTTGCGATAATTGCCTTTTGCTGATTACCCCCTGACATACTCCTAGTAATGGTCTCTGGTCCTTGTCCACTTCTAATATCGAATCTTTCTATTAAATCCTCTGCATACTTTCTGACCTCACCGAATTTAATAAATCCATTATTCTGGAACTGTTTTTGCCAATATCTCTGTAAAACAAGATTTTCTTCCAAAGTATAGTCCAATACTAACCCATGCTTATGTCTATCTTCAGGGATGTGGCTCATACCACCCATTGATCTTTGTCTTATGGATGACCTTGATATATCCTTGCCACAAAGTTTGATTGAACCACTTACCAATTTCTCCAATCCAGTTAAGGCGTGAACGAATTCTGTTTGACCATTTCCATCGATTCCTGCCAGGCACACAATCTCTCCAGCTCTAACATCAAAGGATACATCCCTTATAGCATTATTTTTGTGAATTTTTGATGCAACTGTCATATTTTTAATTGACAATACAACATCTTTAGGTTTTGCCTCTTCCTTTTCAACTGTAAAGGTTATATCCCTTCCAACCATCATTCTTGAAAGCTCTTCCTTTGTGGTATCCTTTACATCAACTGTTCCCATGTACTTACCTTTTCTAAGGACAGTACATCTATCTGAAACCTCCATAATTTCATTAAGTTTATGGGTAATAAAAAGAATGGATTTACCTTCATTTGCAAGATCCTTCATGATCTTCAGTAATTCCTTTATCTCCTGAGGAGTTAGCACAGCAGTTGGCTCATCAAATATGAGAATCTCGTTATCTCTATAAAGCATTTTAAGAATCTCAACTCTCTGCTGCATTCCAACGGATATATCCTCAATTAATGCATCGGGATTAACCTTAAGTCCATACTTTTCACTTAAGTACAATACCTTTTCCTTTGCTTCGCTCTCCTGTAGAAATCCCATCTTGTTTGGTTCAACTCCTAGAATGATGTTCTCTAGGACAGTAAATACTTCTACCAACTTAAAGTGCTGGTGAACCATTCCAATTCCCAATGCGTTGGCATCATTTGGGTTGTTTATCTTAACTTCCTTGCCATTCATCTTAATAATGCCCTTTTCAGCTTGATACAGCCCAAATAACACACTCATAAGTGTGGACTTTCCTGCACCATTTTCTCCCAGCAGTGCATGTATTTCTCCCTTTTTAAGCTTTAAGGTAATATCGTCATTTGCGATTATACCAGGGAATTCTTTTGTAATATTAAGCATTTCAACAATATAATTTTCCACGGTAACCTCTTCTTCTATTTAGTATTTGTATTAATTTCAATATATCATATTTTACCCTAGAATAAGACAATTTTATCATTGAATAAAAAAATTAATGGGAGAAAGCATCGCCTTCCCCCATATTTCGTCTTACTTGCATTAGGCTTAGGCCGTAAAGGCAGGTAATATTTACATTATCTAGTTGTTACAGCAACTTTTACTAAACCTAATTCACTTGTTAATTCTTGAGCAGTTGCATATCCAGTAGCATCTTGAACATCAATAGAACGAATGATTGAAACACTACCTGCTGCTAACTTACCAAAAATCTCATCATAATCTGCTTTTGTGAAACTTTCAAATCTATCAAATGCATCTCCGTTTGGATCTCCAATAACTTCTGTAGGAAGACCAACTCCATCATTTGATGCATTAAAGAAAGTTGACTTTCCTGAATAAGTTGACCAGCTATCAGTTTTATAGATAGATTCAAGAACAGCTATAACTGAAGGAGCAAGTCCTTTTGTTGCTGAAGTTATAACAGTATCACTATCATATCTTTGGTCAACGTCTACACCTATAACCTTCGCTCCCATTTCTGAAGCTGCTGACATAACACTTTTACCTACTGCTCCACCTGCTGCAAATATTACTTCTGTACCTTCTTGATACATAGTTCTAGCTGTAGCTTTATTTGTGTCATTTTCTTCAAAGTTTCCAGTATAGTGATAAGTTACCTTAATTGATCCATTAGCTAATCCTAATTCACTAGCTGCATCTTCTGCACCTTGAAGGAATCCATAACCAAATGCTTGAACTGCAGGTACTGCCATACCACCCATGAATCCAAGGTTTCTCATTCCATCCATAACAGCAGCATAACCTGCAAGATATCCTGATTCCTCTTCAGCATAGAATATACTAGCTACATTTTCCTTTGTCTCAAAAACTGACCATGTAGCATCATGTGGTGCACCATCAAGTAGGATGAACTTAACTTCTGGATATTTGTTCTGTGCTTCAAATATTGGAACTTCGAACAAGAAACCAGGTGTTACGATTACTTTAGCTCCACCAGTAACTGCTAGATCAATTGCTGCTAGATAACCTGAATCTGTTGCTTCTTCTGGCTTAATGTACTGATGTGAGATTTTCTCAGCTTCAGCAAACTCTACAACGCCTTCCCAGGATCCTTGGTTAAATGATTTGTCATCGATGTTTCCCTTGTCTGTAATTAAAGCGATTTCGAATGTGCTTGATGTTCCACCGCTACAACCTGCAAGTCCAACTGCCACTAATGTAATTGCCAAAATAATTGCAAGTACTCTTTTCATTATACTACTCCCCCTTATTTTTGTGTTACGACTTTCGTCTATGGGTAAATTATACCCCTTTCTGTAATTTTATTCAAGATTAATCCCCACTAATTGAGCTATTCACTTAATCCTACAGTGGAGAAATAAAATTACACTCCTTCATTAATTACCCTCTTACTCTACAAGTAAAACCTTTTCATAACTAAATAATTAAAAGTTTAGTCAAATTTTATCCTAACCATATCTCTTCCACTTTCCTTTATTGCATACAATTCCCGATCTGCAGATTCAATAATACCTTTTAGATTTTTATAATAGTCCAATGGTCCATAAATTCCACCAATACTGAAGGTTACATTTGTTCTTATGTTATTGAAGTAATAATATAAGTCCAGCTCCCTTATGATCTCCCTTAACTTTTCTCCATATATCTGTGCTTCTTCTCTATTCATGGATGTGGAAACATATATGAATTCTTCACCACCATATCTCCCAAAAAGATCCTCTTCATAACATTTATTCCTCATTATTTTATCAGCAATGGACTTTAGGCAATTATCTCCTTCACTATGGCCCCAGTAATCGTTATATCTTTTAAAATAGTCGATGTCCATAATAAATACGCAGATATTATCATCTGAAGACTTATCAGTTAGAAGGTTATTAATATGCATACTTATTCGTCTTCTGTTTGGAATTTTTGTCAGATCATCTTCATAAGCTTTCTTTTCTAACTCAATATTTATCTGTTTAATTCTTTCCAACTCTGATTTTTGATTTTTCACTTCCATCTCCAGAACTTCCTTCATCCTCTCAAGCTGCTTGGTTTCCTCAAGAAATCTAAGTTCCACATTTAAGATTTCTAATTTCTTCCCTAAATTAGTTGCCACAATTTCTTTATCCAATCTACAATATCGTTTGTAGATTTCCAAAGCTTCTTTAAAATTACCATGCACTTCATAAAAACCTGACAGATTCAATAATGATTCCAATGATTTCTTCTTAGCATTAATAAGTTCTGAATACTTAAAAGCTTTCTCAAAATACTTCAGGCTGGAAGTATTCTCTATGTTCAAGAGTCCTATATTTATAAGTACATCTATAACAAAATACTTATTATCCATCTTTTCTAACCGGTCATATGCTGTATTGAAGTACTTAGCTGCTAACTCATCATTTCCAAGTGTCTGATGAATCCTTCCTATTCTATTTTCAACTTCTCCAAGGCTTATGTTGTCATTATCATTTTTAAGTTGGTTATAACTAAGAGTAAAGTACTCAAGGGCTTTATCATAGTTACCTTTTACAAAGTATATTTCACCAATATTCCCATGTATTATTGCCTTGCTATTATGGTTACCTGATCTATCACATATGCTTATGGCCTCTAGGTAATAATTTAATGCTTGATCATGGTTTTCTGACTCCCTATATACTTCTCCAATATTATTCAATACACTTAAGCTTAAGTTGTCATCTTTAAATTGAATTAAATTGTCTTTTGCTTTTAGAAAATAGCTTAGTGCTTTATCATACATGAAGCTATAAAAGTAGGCTACTCCCATTAGATTATAGACTCTTATTAAGCCCATGGAATCTCCAGTACTATCAAAGATCTCTTGAGCTTTAAAAAGGGTTTCCAACATATTAGCTGTTTCTGACTTTGATCTATAGACAAATGCAATCCCAAGGAGAGAATATCCTTCTTCCTTTAGAAGAGAATTATAAACCGAGATGTCATAGGCCTCTCTACACATTGAATAAGACTCATCTGGCGAAGAATTTACAATCCTTTTTGCATCCTCTAGCAATTTGAAAATCTTCTTAGATATATTTCCTTCCATACATTATCTCCCTTAAGATTAGTTTTTTACAGCTTTATATTAGGTATAGATTAATCATATTACAATAATTAAGACAGAACAAGT
>JAUWAD010000130.1 GCA_030602225.1 Bacillota bacterium
AGCATTAAATACAGTTCTTAATGAAATAAGAAGGGGTAGCACAACTCAAATTATTGCAAATAAAAAAGTTGAGATGTATTTAGCCTCTACAGGTAAAATAGTATATGACAATAACCGCAAGTCCTCATGCAAACAGTTTAAAAGGCTAAAATGTTCTGAGTTCATAGACTATGTCACCACTAAAATCAAAGAAGACAAATGGTCTCCTGATGTATGCTTTGGGTATGCTCTAAGTAAAAACTTATTTACTCGTGATGAAATGGTCTGTACAAAGACTTTATACAACTACATTGATTCTGGATTGATGAGTGTTAAGAACACTGATTTACATCTGAAACTCAGATACAATACAAAATCAAATCGAGTTCGTAAAAACAAGAAGAAACTTGGCAATAGTATTGATTCCCGCCCACTATCTGTAAATGACCGTAAAGAATTTGGTCATTGGGAGATAGATACTATAGTAGGTAAGAAATCTAAAGGTGAAGAGGTATTACTTACATTAGTTGAAAGACAAACCAGAAATTCAATAATACTAAAAATGCCCTCAAAGTCAGTTGAAGCAGTAACCAATGCACTAGTCAAATTACAATTGTTTTATGATGATAAATTCAGTGAGGTTTTTAAAACAATAACCTCAGATAACGGTTCAGAGTTTGCAGAGCTTAGTAATCTTGAGCTAATAACACTCACAAAAGTATATTTTACACATCCATATGCATCGTTTGAAAGAGGAACCAATGAAATGCATAATGGGATAGTAAGACGCTTCATCCCAAAGGGAAAGAGTATAAACGACTACAAGGAAGAAGACATAGAATTCATAGAATCATGGATGAATTCATTACCAAGAAAGATACTAAATTACAAAACTCCAGAAGAATTATTTGATGATCAACTGGATTTAATATATGCATCTTAAAGGTGCATTGTACTTTTCCAGTAGGCCAAATGGCAGTAGATGCCATAGGCCAACTTAAAGTATACAATTTTAGTGGTTGTCAAGGTCGGGTAGTATTTTCGCTGAAAATCTCCACCCTTCCCCTGACATAAATAATCATAATTGACGATTAAGTTTATTAGGTTTGATGATTAGTTCAATTTGCTATTGCAATTTAAGAATATTCTATAAATTTATTTCAATTAATTAATGATATAGCAGAATATCAAACCACCGTAAGGGTATATAATTTTTGCAATATAATTATTGGTGGCTTTGATTAATTGGGATTATTATGGACGCTTTCCCAATTATGAGCCAGTAGCGTAACCGACCAGATAGGTTGGTTTTTTGTTTTTAAGAACCATTTACATAATGTAAAACGAATCCAGATCGCCTGGCCAGCTACCCTGGATTCCTCACAACTCACATTCCTCTTTGAAGGGTTGTTAGTTGTGTCTTTATTATACTATCTTGTTCATTAAAATGAAACTTTAACATTAAATAGAGGAGGTGGTGCCTATGGTAAATATTCATCTGTAAACTTAAAAGGGAGGTGGTAGTAAAAATATATAGCTAAACTTGGATAAATCTATAGTGATAATAGAAACATTAAGATATAAAGAAAGGAGATTTACTATGTACTCAAACATGGTAAGGCATAGCAACTTCAAGTTGAGGCTAATCTTTATTATATCCTTTGCATTGATCTTACAACTATTTATGCCCATGAGTTTCGTATTCGCAGGAGATAATGATTTATTCCCCCATGCTTTCAATATTGGGCAGAACTATAACAACAATGGCTGGAGTTCTGGAAATGCAGGTAAATCTTATGAAGAAGGTGAGTGGGTTTCCTTCCTAATAAGAATTGATAATATAGTTTGGGATCAAAGTTCCTCAAATGCATTAGATAGAGTAGGTACAGAATTTACCTTCTACCAAGATACCAATGTGCTAAAGGATGGCAAAGGATCTGTATTCTTTGACCTTATTAGAAATATATCTGTAAGTACTGACCCTACAGTTTATCAGAATAATTACGGTTTCCCTGATATGAATGGTGATCCTTATCCAATAACAAATAGCGATACTGCAAATATTGCACAGAATGAAGATAATGAATATATTTTTAGTAGCTTTAACAAAATTGAACTAACTGATCAAGAAATCAAAGAACAAATAAATATATCCTCAGCTTACGCAAAAACTGGTGCTGGAAATATCCTCGGGAGTAGATTTGATCCTACAAGAACCTGGTATGTCACTAGAGAACAGATACTGGATGCCCTAGGACTAGATGAGAACTCATCTAAACCAAGCACTATTTATGTTTACTATCAAATGCATCTGGCAAGATCTTTCTTGTGGAACAGCTTAGGAGACTTGGATGGAGATCCAAATACACCGGATGTACCTCTTGTGAATGTGTACTCTGAATTAACAGCACCTCCTTATGATTGGGGTGGATGGCTATATACTAAAGAATTCCTTGGAATGACAACATCCTATGGAGCTGGTCTATATAGTAATGGTTCCCCATCTAATTCTCAAACCTACTTCCGTACAGCCGGTGGGTCAACAGCAGGAGCAAAGACTTTGCCATTGCCAAGTGTTGGTATACCAGAAGCAAGCATTTCTGGATATAAATTCAACGACCTTAATAATAACGGAGTATGGGATGTGGGCGAGCCAGCTATAGAAAGTTGGCCAATAACTTTGAGATTTGATCTATATGCTATTCATAATGTAGAAAAGACGATATTGACTGATTCAAATGGTTTCTTCCTCTTTGATCAATTATCCTACAATTTCGTATATGAAATAACTGAAGGCAATATGGAAGGCTATACCCAGTCATATCCAATGATGTCAACCACAGGTCAAGGAACTTATGTTGACCCTGAAAGTCCTCAATATAATCGTGATACCTCCTGGTGGAAAGTTCCATTCGATGTAACAGAAGATGAATCCTATGATGGACTGGATAGAGCAGATATAGGTTGGAGTGCTAAACCAGCTATTAACAACACTTCCATCACAAATGCAAACTTTGGAAATACCAGAGGTGGTTATCTAAAACTTATTAAAACATGGACTGGTTATCCTAATGGCTTTGATGACTTCCCTGATGGAATAACTGGAACTATCACTGGTCCTTATGGTTATGATGAAACCTTCTCCATCACACCTGATGAATTTGGTGTTTGGGAAGAGATCATAGGCCCATTGCCTCCTGGTAATTATACAGTTTCAGAGGATGATGTGGATGGCTTTAGTACAACTCTTAATCCAGTAAGTGGTATTGTTTCTGTCACTGCTTGTACTGAGGCTCAGGCTTCAAGCATCACCATAGCTAACTCTTTAGATAAGGGTTATCTAAAACTTGTTAAGACATGGACTGGTTATCCTGATGGCTTTGACGACTTCCCTGATGAAATAACTGGAACTATCACTGGTCCTTATGGTTATGATGAAACATTCTCCATCACACCTGATGAATTTGGTGTTTGGGAAGAGATCATAGGCCCATTG